>RFJF01000405.1 GCA_003695455.1 Chloroflexota bacterium | reverse complement strand
CATTTTCTACAGGAATGTCATATTTTTTGCGCAGATATTGAATCAGTTCAATCAGCGCCGACATCTGGGCCGGCCCCGGCCGGGTGTGATTGTTGGGAATCCGGCGCGCGCGTCCGCTTTCATCCTGGTAGGTTCGGTTGTCGGTAAACCAGCCAGCCAGGCAAATAGCCAGGTAGTGGTTGTTCCAGTACTGGCCGTATTCCAGGCGCTCGGAATTATCCGGGTCTTTGAATCCGGCGTGGTAAGCCGAAATTTTGTCATCCAGTGCGTACTCAATTTGCCCGCCGGCGGTAATCACGTAATTGTATCCGCCGTGCGTCCAGCCCCGTGTGTTTACGTGGTAGTTAAAAAAGGTGGCGGCATCGCCAATGGGAGCGCCGGTAAGCCGGTTGGCCGTGGCCGAGTGGTGAACGGCAATTCCCAAAATTTTACCGTTTCGGTGCCAGTTTTTGTAAGCGGCGTAATTGGGCATAATTGCCCGCACATCTTTAATTGTTGGTGCCATGGCATAAATCCTGTAAGTGCTGGGTTGGATATAACTACTTCTTTAATTTTACATAGAACAGGAGCGAACGCAAGCGTTTTTTGTGATTATGTTAATTTACGTCACGTTGCGGTGTGCAAACTTCCCTCTGTTGCAAAAATATCCTATAATGATGGCAATTGTTACCTGCAAATAAGGATAGAAACTATGCCCCAACTCAAGGCCTACCACCGGCCAACAACCATTGAAAAGGCGCTTCAGTTATTAAACCGCAGCGGCGTAACCACCGCCCTGGTAGCCGGCGGAACTCACGCCATCCCCCAATTGAGCGAGAACGTTGACGAAGTTGTGGACCTGCAAGCCATCGGGTTAACCGGCATCACGGTTGGAGAGCAACTGGTTACTTTTGGCGCAATGGTTACGTTGCAAGCGATAGCTGATGAGTTGCAAATTCCCCAATCGCTACGCGAAGTCGTGCGGCGGGAAAGCGCAAGCACGTTCAGAAATGCGGCAACGCTTGGCGGTGTGATTGCCGCCCCACACCGTGACAGCGAATTGCTGGCATTCCTGCTGGTATCTGAGGCGCAGGTTACCGTGCAAAATCAGAACGGCCAGCAGGCGCTCTCGCTTGAATCATTTCTGCGCGATATTCCCGCCGCACTGGGCGGCGGAATCATCACCGCCGTTTCTGTGCAAACCGGCGGCCAAATTGCAACAGACCGCGTGGCCCGCACCCCGGCAGACCGCCCGATTGTGGCCGCACTGGCCCGCAAATCTCCCGATGGCAATCTTCGGCTGGCATTGTGCGGCGTGGCAAATGTGCCACTGTTGGTAGACCCTGCTGCCGACATCAAAGCCGCCATCAATCCAGCCGGTGATTTTCGTGGCTCTGCCGAATACCGGCGGCAAATGGCGGCCCTGCTGGCCCGCCGCGTACTTGACGTGCTGCGCGATTAGCGTTGCCGCGGTGTTGAGCCACACAATTTTTGTTGCCAAACCGGGCTGAAATCAGCCCGGTTTTTGGATTAACCCGGTACGGAATTCAACGTGCGCAGTTTCAGCCAGACACAAGGCCACGGTTTAAAACAAAAAAGAAACCCGTCACCCGCCCGGGGGTCAAAAATTCTGGTGGGTGGATTTGCGGTCATCATATTGGCGGGCACCCTGCTGCTGAAACTTCCGGCTGCCACAACCGGAAGCAGAACGTTAAGTTGGGTAGAGGCGTTGTTCACGGCGGTTTCAGCTACCACCGTCACCGGGCTGGCAGTGGTACCCACCGAGCAAACCTTTTCTCTGTTTGGAGAAGTAGTGATTCTGGTGCTCATCCAGGTGGGCGGCATTGGATTTATCACGCTGTCGGTGCTGCTGTTCCGGCTGATTGGCCGGCGGGTCTCCATTTACGAGCGCAACCTGCTGCGGCAAACGTTGGGCGCGGAGAGCGTGGGCGGTGCGGGTGGCGTGGTGCGCCTGACGCTGATAGTGCTGTCAACAACGGTTGTCATCGAACTGATTGGCGCATTGCTTTTGTTCAGCCAGTGGGTGCAGGTAATGGGTTGGCAACGGGCCGCCTACTTCGCCATTTTTCATTCTATTTCCGCATTTTGCAACGCCGGGTTTGACCTGTTTCACGGCCTTGACGACCCTTTACTGCAATATTCCCGCACCAATTTCACCATTATCATGGTCATGAGCGTGCTCATTACCATCGGTACATTGGGTATCACCGTTATTTACGATGTGGTGGCCTGGCCGCGCGAAAAGCGATTTTCACTGCACACAAAAATAATTTTGCCGTTCACGCTGGTGCTGGTGATTGCCGGCACCCTGCTGGTTATTTTTGATGAATCGTTTATTGAAGGGCAGGCGCTCGCGCCGGAATCAGCCGGCCAACGCTGGCTGCTGGCCTTTTTCACCATTGTTTCCAGCCGAACGGCCGGACTTACTTTGGTGCCGATGGACCAACTGGGAGAAGCCAGCCAGTTGATTATTTACATCTGGATGTTCATTGGCGGCGCGCCGGCCTCAATGGGCGGTGGTGTGGGTTTGAGTACGGTGGCAGTGGTACTGCTCACCCTGCAATCCACGGTTCGGGGATACCGGGATGTGCGCATTTTTGAACGCACCCTGCCCACAGAAACTATTGCCAAAGCGGTAGCGGTACTCACGGTATCTATAGCGCTGGTAGCGGGGATGACCTTGCTGCTGACCTTGCTGGAACCGTTCCGCCTGTTTGATATTGCCTTTGAAGTGGTGAGCGCCTTTTCCAACACCGGCTACTCGTTGGGTATTACAGCCGGGCTTGGCACGGCCAGCCGGTTGCTGGTAGCCTTTACCATGTTTTGGGGCCGGCTGGGGCCGCTTACGCTGGTGGTAGCCCTGGCCCAGCGACGCCACCAATCGCTGGTCAACTATCCGGAAGAACGAATTATCATCGGCTAACACTGGAGAAAATTATGGCAAAAGATGCGCCAAACCTGCCCAAACAATTGTGGGGCAACATAAAAGGGTTAACCAGGCCACAACGCCGGGAAAGCCTGGCTGAATACCGGGAAAATTCCAGCCACTCGCGTGAGTTTGTGGTAGTGGGGCTGGGGAGATTTGGCACCAGCCTGGCAATGACCCTGCACGAATACGGCCACGATGTGCTGGCAATTGATTCTGATATGAAAAAGGTACAGCGCGTGGCCCAAACGCTGCCGCATGTGGTACAAATGGACGCCAGTAACATTGATGCCTTGCGCGAGGTGGGCGCAGAAACATTTGATACCGGCGTGGTCTGTATTGGCTCTGACTTTGAGTCTAATTTGCTGGTAACGGTGGTACTCAGAAAATTGGGTGTGCGCCGGGTAATTTCTAAAGCCACCACCACTACCCAGCAGGAAGTTCTGCTGCGGATAGGCGCCGATGAAGTTATTTTGCCCGAACACGAAGCTGCCATCCGGCTGGGGCGCAGGTTGTCAGCCATAGATTTTGTGGATTTTATGGAACTTGGCGCCGACACCGGCGTGGTTGAAATTATCACCCCGGATGCTTTTGCCGATAAATCGCTACACGAAGCAGATATTCGCAACCGGTTCGGGCTGGCGGTAATTGCCATCAAACGCGCCGCCGATGACACCTTGCTGGTTTCTCCGGGCGCCACCGAAGTAATGCGCCCTGGCGATACTCTGGTAATGTTGGGTAAAATCAAGGATTTTGACAAACTACGCCAGCTTGTGAGCAGTCAGGATTCCTGAGGTCGTAACCCCGATGCAAGTTGTTCTGGTTACCAACCTGGCGTAAAATTGAACTTGGCAAACGTTGATTCAAACGTCACCAAAATTGTCTGATTTGAAATGCAGTGAAATAAGGAGACTTTCCAATGGCAGAACAACTCACCGCCCCGCCCCGCCCAACCGGCCCGGCAATCTGGCCAGACTGGCAAAAGCAGATTGCGGCTGTGCTTCTGTTGTTGCTTATCCCGCTGGTCATCTACTTTTTGAGGCTGGTACTGGCCCCTACCCTGCTCACCGCCGCCATCACGTTTGTACTGATGTACCCGGTGCGCTGGCTGCAAAAATTCACCAAACTGTCTTACCGGCCGGCCGTGTTGCTGGTTTATCTGTTGTTCTTGATTATCAGCCTGGTTGCCGTTGGCTGGTTTGTGGTATCTGCCGTCACCTCACTGATTGACACCCTGCAAAGCGCCCGCGAGTTTGCGGACCAGCTTTTTGCCGGCGTTGCCGGCCGTACAGAAGGTGGGGCCGGCAACCTGTTGAATCTGGGTTTCTTGTCCGATGGACTGAAAGCCATGTCGGTGGCCGGCGCGGGCCTGAGCCTGCTCGCGTCACCCGGCGAATTTTTTACCGCCGCCTTTGCCCGGCTCAGCGGATTTACCAGTTTTATCAGCGGTTACGCGTTTGTGATTATCCTGCTGCTGTTTATGATGCTTGAATGGCCGCGCACAGCAAATGTCATCGCCCGCCGCATCCCCCCTGAATCTCGCCGCGAGTACGCCATTCTCATCCAGCGATTAATCAACATTGGCCAAAATTACCTGCTTGGCTCGCTGGTGATTGTGTTGTTTTATTGGGCCGTAACAGCCCTGTTATTTTGGTTAAGCGGCGTACCGTACCCTGTTGTGTTGGGGCTGGTGGTAGCCATTCCCAATTTTATCCCGCAGGGCGGCGGGCTGGTTTCGGCCATCCTGGTGTTTGTTATCACCCTGGTTACAGGCTCTACCACGTTTGCCATCAACCGGCTGGTGTTTGCCTTTGTTGAAATGGCAATTTTTATGCTGATTTCCGGGGCGGCCTACTACGTGGTTGACGTGCGAATTTACTCCAAATCGGTAAATATGCCGGTGTGGGTAATTTTGGTGGGTATTATGGCTTTTGGCGCGGCAATGGGCGT
>RFJF01000404.1 GCA_003695455.1 Chloroflexota bacterium | reverse complement strand
GGGCATCCCCGTGGATGACGGGTTGACCCTGCCGCCCCTGCGCGTGACAGAAAAGAAAGGCCGCACCTTCGATGTGCCGCCCGTCGCACAGCCGGTGGATGCCAATTTTGGCAACCGGGCGCGGCTGGTGGGCTTCAACACGCCGGACGGTTTGCAAATCAGCCGCAGCGAATGTGGCGGCAACTGCGCGGTGCAGGTCGAAACAGTGTGGCAGGGCATCGGCGAGATGGAGCAACCCTACCGAATTTTTGCCCACCTGGTTGGCCCGGCGGGGGGCATCGCCGCCCAGTCCGACGCCCAGCCCGGCGAGCGCGGGCGGCATCCCACAACCGGCTGGCTGCCCGGCGAGGTTGTGACCCACCCGGTGCGCATCGCCCTGCCGCCGGATGTTACGCCCGGCAGTTACACCCTGCGGCTGGGGATGTATCTGCCGCCTGCCGGCCCGCGCCTGCCCGTAGAAAATAGCGCCAACGATTTTGTGGACATCGCCACGGTTACGGTAAAATAGTTTTTTGAGTTCGTGGAGTTCATTGAGTTTGTGGAGTTGGGTGAGTTGGTGGGGTTGGTGAGTTGGGTGAGTTGGGTGGGTTTGATGGGTTTGGTGAGTTTCAATCGTAAATCATTTGAGTTTGGTGAGTTGGGTGAGTCATTTGTCATTCGCCATTGGTCACTCGTCGTTCGTAATTGATAATTGGAGTTGGGTGAGTCATTGGTAATTCGTAATTCGTAATTCATAATTGGTAATTCGTTATTGCCCAGAGGTAAATTATGACAACAGTAACATCAGATTTTGTAATTGACGTAACAGACCAAACCTTTGCCGCCGAGGTGCTGGAGCGCTCCAAAACCACGCCGGTGATTGTTGATTTTTGGGCCGAATGGTGCGGGCCGTGCCGCATGCTGGGGCCGGTGCTGGAAAAACTGGCCGCCGAATATCAGGGCGGCTTCATTTTGGCCAAGCTGGATGTGGACAGCAACCCCGCCGCCGCCCGCCAGTTTCAGGTGCAGGGCATCCCCGCGGTGAAGGCCTTTAAAGACGGCCGGCTGGTCAGCGAGTTTACCGGCGCCCAGCCGGAACCGCAGGTTCGCAAATTCATCGAGGCGCTGGTTCCCTCCGAGGCGGATTTGCTGGCCAAACAGGCCTTTGAGTGGGAAGCCAACGACCAGCCGGCGATGGCCGAAACCAACTACCGCGCCGCGCTGGAGAAAAAGCCCGACCACTACCCGGCCAAAGTTGGGCTGGGGCGGGTGCTGCTCAATCAGGGCAAATTTGACGAAGGCATTGCTCTGCTGCAAAGCATCCCTGCCGGGGTGCCGGAGCGCGCGCCCGCCGACGCGCTGCTGGCCGCCGCCGAGTTTCGCCGCCACGCCGCCGGTCACACCGAAGCCGAATTGCAGGCCAAAATAGAGGCCAACCCCGGCGATGTAGCCGCCCGCTACGCGCTGGCCTGTCTGTACGCCGGGCAGCAAAAATTTGCCCGCGCCCTCGATGAATTTCTGGAGGTGGTGCGCCGCGACCGCAGTTACAACGACGACGGCGCGCGCAAGGCCATGCTCGCCATTTTCACCATTCTGGGCGAAGGCGACCTGGTTCGCAATTATCGCCAAAAGCTGGCAAACACGCTGTTTTGATTTCAGAATCCAGAATCCAGATTCCAGATTCCAGATGGTTAACAAACCCGGCCCCGAATGCAACAGTTTTGTTCATTGGCAATTGGCAATTCGTAATTGGTAATTCGTCATTCAGTATCGGTACTCCGTGTTTTCCACCATTGCGGGCCATTGCGCAACGTGATAGAATAGAACAAACTTCCACCCTGGTGTGGCAACTATGACCGACTCTCAAATAGAAACGCTGTTGGCCGATGGGATTGCCGCCGCCAAAGCCGCCTGGCACAAAGACGAGCATCCCACCGTTCAACGTGAACACAAACTCCGCGCCCAGGATTTGCTCCAGCAGGTCATTGAGCTTGACGAAACCAACGCCAAGGCGTGGTTGTGGCTCAGCACCGTGGTTAATTCGCCGCAGGACCGGTTGATTTGTCTGGAAAACGTGCTGGCACTTGACCCGGCCAATGCCGCGGCCCACAAAGGCGTGGTGCTGCTCAAACAACAGTACCCGGAATTGTTTGATGACTCGGTGGCAGAAGAATCAGATGCAGCAGAAGAGTCAGATGCGGCAGACGACTACGCCCAGCCCTCAAAACAAGGCTGCCCCTTTTGCCAGCACCCCATCTCGCAAATGGATACCGTTTGCCCCCACTGCGAACTGCCGCTGGTGGTAGATTGCCCGGTGTGCAATACCCGGGTTGATGTTGAACTGGACACCTGCCCGCGCTGCAACCATTTGATGGGAGATTACCACCTGCCGTCCGTCTACTTTACCCAACTGGCTATTGACTACCGCGAAAACCACCGCACCGGCCGCGCCCTCGATGCCCTGCGCGTGTCCGAACGGCTCCAACCCGACCAGCCGGACCTGTACCGGCAGATTGGCGAGGTGCTGGCCGAATTGGGCGAGCCGGGCGCGGCTATTTCTACGCTGGAAACCGCTGTAAAAAAAGAGCCGGACCAAATGGGGCCGTACCTGGCGCTGGGCCGGGTACTGCAACAGGAAGGCCAGTGGGAACGCGCCGAAAAGGTGTACCGCGAAGCGATGCGCACCGCGCCGGAATCCTCGGAAACATATTATGCGTTGGGCAACCTGTTGTTTCAGCAAAACAGATTGGATGAGGCCCGCAAGCATTTGCAGCACACCGTTAAAATTGACCCGCAGCACGGCGCAGCCTGGGCCCGTTTGGGCCAGCTTTACGACCAGAACAAAAAATACCAGCCGGCGGTTCGTGCATACCGGCAGGCCACCAAATTCCTGATTCCCAACACTCCCGACGAGCAGCGCGTGCAGGAACGGTTGAAAATCCTCGACCCGCAACTGCATGGCAGAACAGCCCGGAGTTGGTGGCAGTTGATTTTACAAACTGCCGTACCGGCGGCCATTATTTTTATTGCCGCGCTGCTGGATGCCCGGTTTCAAATGACGCAGATTCACTGGAGCGGCTGGCTGGCGATTCTGCTGGGAATTGCCGGCTCGTTTCTGTGGGTTACGGCCTTTTCTCTGCCCCGCAACCCTGTAATTTGCGCGCTCACCGGCAACCCGCAGGGCATTGATGAAATGGAACACCGCTGGATTGTCTCCACGCTGGGGGCAATTCTCTGGCTGGTCGCTTTGGTTATTATCCTGCTGCCACTGGGTTAATCAGCCCCCCCTGCCCCAAACAAATTGCCCCAAGCTCGACAAAAACTTGATAAACACTGAAAACTTTGTTACACTAACCATGCCCACGCAGACGGTGCGGGCATATCAATTCAATTTGAAACGGTTAAAACAACAAACAATGCCAAACAGTGAGCCGCGCCAACAAATGCCAACCTATAATCTGAAAGCTGTGGTGCAGGAAACCGGCCTCAAACATGACACGCTCCGGGCCTGGGAACGACGCTACGGCCTGCCGCAACCGCAACGCACCCCCGGCGGTCACCGGCTCTACTCTGCCCGCGATATCGCCACGCTCAAGTGGCTGGTTGCCCGGCAGCAGGAGGGGCTGAGCATCAGCCGGGCCGTAGATTTGTGGAACCAGTTGCAATCCGAAGGCCGCGACCCGTTGGCCGAGATGGATACGGTTGCCGCCGTACCCGGTTTATCCGCCGCGCTGCCGGCTGGCGGCAGCGCCATTGACACCATCCGCCAAACCTGGGTTGATGCCTGCCTCTCTTTCAATGAAGCCAGAGCCGAGCAGGTGCTGACTCAGGCATCGGCGCTGTTTGCCCCGGAAGTTGTGTGCGCCCAAATTCTGCAAAAAGGCGTGGCCCGCATCGGCGAACTGTGGGCCGCCGGAGAAGCCAGCGTGCAGCAAGAGCATCTGGCCTCTACGCTGGCCTCCCGCCGGCTGGAAGCGTTGAT
>RFJF01000403.1 GCA_003695455.1 Chloroflexota bacterium | reverse complement strand
TACCTGGACCGCTCGCTGCTCACCCCCACCGTCACGCAGACAGAATTATCGTTTTTTGGATAACCGGGAAATACCAGAAGTGATTTTTTGACCAGAATGCAGAAAAAACCGTAGACGTTCCGCGCTTTTACGCTACTTTTGTTCCCGAGATTGAAGATGCCACACTTGAGCCAGGATTTAAGCAAACAAATTAGCCGTTTTGTGCGTGCCGCACCCGCCGAGTTAGTGGCAGCAGTGGCTGCGATCATTGAGCAGACATCAACAGATGATTGGCCTTACTTCCAGATGCAGGTGTTGCAAGCCGTTCCCCAACCCCAGCTACGAAACCAGCTAAAATTTCTTTTGCAATCCTGGCAAAATATCACCCCGGGCTTGATGCCGGAGAGTGTTGCTCTGGCTTTACGGGCCGCCGGAGAAACGGAGAGCAGCCTTCTCCATTCCGGCGGGCAAACCACATTAGTCTGGACCGGGCCGGACAGTCACCAGCACACCTTGCGCCGCACAGATCAGGCCTTGCTGCAAATCATTAATTCTGCCAAACGTAATCTCCTGGTAGTCAGTTTTGCCGTCTATAACATCGCTAACATTCGTCAAGCGTTGGTTGAGGCTGCCGGACGCGGGGTAGAAATTAGAATTTGTATTGAAGCACCCGAACCCAGCGCCGGTAAAATCACCTTTAATACACTCAAGGCGTTGGGAACGCGCGTGGCAGAGCAGGCAACGGTGTATGTCTGGCCGGCCGCGCAGCGTCCTCACAATTCCGAAGGCAAACACGGCTCGCTCCACGTCAAGTGTGCTGTGGCTGATGAGCGGTTGCTGTTTATCTCCAGTGCCAACCTTACCGAGTACGCCCTGACCCTCAATATGGAGCTTGGCGTCTTGATCAAAGGAGGATCGCTGCCGGCCAAAGTATTCGCCCATTTTGAGGAGATGATCAAACAACAAATATTGATCCCGGTGTAATCAATTGCTTTATCACAACTTTGTAATCCTGGAGAACCCCCGGTGAAAATCATTATTGAGCACAAGGTACACGACCTGCCCCCCGTCAGTTTTGATCGCGCGGATGACCACGCCATCGGCGAGGACTGGCTTCAACAGCTCATCTTTGACCACCCGGACCTGCTGCCCGTGGCCGAGGTTGACCCCATTTTTGGCCCGCTTGTCTCACTCTGCCGGGAGTTGGAAACCCCGGCCGGCCCGGTGGACAATCTCTGCATCAACAATCTGGGGATGCTGACCCTGGCCGAATGCAAACTGTGGCGCAACCCCCAGGCCCGCCGCGAGGTCGTCGGCCAGATTCTGGATTACGCCGCCCAGCTCAGTCGCTGGGATTACACCACCCTGGAACAGGCCGTTGGGCGGGCACGGAAAGATGCCAATTTTTCGCTCTACGATTTCCTGTGCGGCACGGGCGCCGATACCGGCCCGGAAGCCACCTTTGTTGACCGCGTCAACAACAACCTGCGCCGGGGACGTTTTCTGCTTCTCATTGTCGGCGACGGCATCCGTGAACGGGTGGAAGCTATCGCCGAATTTCTGCAGCAGCAGGCCCATCTCAACTTCTCCTTTGCCCTGGTCGAAATCCGCCGCTACCACCTGCCCGACGGGTTGGGAACTGCCCAGTTGGTTGTTCCGCAGGTGCTGACCCGCACCGTCGAAATTGAACGGACGGTGGTCCGGCTGGAAGACGGGCGGCTGGTTGCCGCGCCGGGCGCAGGCCCATCCGCTGCCCAACCGCCGGCCCGCCGCTCCACCATCACCGAACAATATTTTTTCGAGCAACTGGCCGGTCTTGATCCGGCTCTGCCGGGCCGGGTGCGCCAGTTCTTCGACCGGCTGACCGCGCTGGGGCTGGTCATTGACCCCACCTCCGCCTACCTGATGGTCAAATCGGCCGACAAACAGTTTAATTTTGGCGGCTTCAGTCCGCAGGGCTGGATACGTAACTTTGGGATTGCGGCCAAAACCGCGGAGCTTGGGCGGGGGGATATCGGGGAGGCTTACCTTGAAACGCTGGCGACGCTGCTGCCGGATGCAGAGGTCTACCGCTCGCAGAACCGTTTTGACTGGACGGTGCAACACCGGGACAGCACTCCCGTGACCATTGGCGAATGTCTGGACATTCAGGAGGCCTGGCTGGATCTCATCCGGCAGGCGCTGGCAGCCTTGGCAAAGGCAACTACCTGATGGCCCATCTGTATTATGGGCCAGAATGTTTGGAAACAAACAATGGGGTGGATTACGCAGGCCGGGCCAGCGACACAATGCGCCGGCACAGTTCGGGCAGGGTTGCGGCGCCGTGGGCGGAGAGCAGCAGGTGTACTTCGGCGGGGGTGAGGCTGATGGGGTCGCCGCCGTAGCCCTGCCGGGCCGCTGCCAACGGATCAACCAACAGCAGATCCGCCGTTTCACGGCTGACCATCGCCGCGGCGAGCAGGGTGTTGATGCCAATGCCGCCCGGCAGCGGAGGGGTGATGTTGAGATGGTGTCGGCTGTTCAATGAAATGTTCCTTGAAATTGGTGGTCATTTTGCCCATCCTGCCGGACCACCGTCGCCGGAGGTGTCTCTTTTTGGGGGGAATCCTGAAAATTTAATGTTTCTTCCGGGGTTTCCAACCATGCCGGCGTTCACGCAAAATGTTTCACGCCCGCCGCTTCGTGTTGCGGCATTCCCCTTTCACCTGACAAGATGACGGTTGTCACTACCCTTTTTATTGATCTTTTGTTAAACTTGAAAACAAAGTTCCTGCTGCCGGCGCCCATCGGTGTAATGGCAATTCATGGATAAGGTGGTGCAACAATGATTTTTACTCCCCAAATCTGGAAAGAACGAACAGCGCAAAAAATGCGCGCGCTCAGCGAGTGGCTTAAACGCCGGCGTGACCAGGACCTGCCCTACGTGGCGTATGGCGCTCTGTCAACAATGACACTGTTGCCGGTTGTTGAAGTTGCTGCCCGGGGCCTTGCCCAAACCGGGAACGCTTTCACCTATTTGGGGCCATTTTTTGGCGTGGCCAGCGCCGCGAGCGCCGTAGGCGCCGGCCTGCTTACCAACCAGATACAACGCTGGGCAGACCGGGCGGGCACTGAAACCGAGGCCGACATTGAACGCTGGGTTGATGAGCAGCTTCCCCAAAACGCTGACCTGCGCGCCACCCTCGATGCAATTTTGCAGGCAGTTGAGGTCATTCCCGCTGCTCAGCAAACACTTGCCGCTGCTGACCAGGCGTGGTTCGACCGCCGTCTGGCGGACGAGTTGCACAAATTAGGCAGTCACATTGAATACCACGCCGCCGCCGGAGACTACGGTGTTATTGTGCAGGGTGTGGGCCACACCGTCCAGGTTCACCACCACAACGCCGACCCTGCCGCAGCCGCCCGCACCGAACTGAAAAAGGCCTACCTGGAACGATTTTCGACCTACTGCAATGTTCTGCCCTTGGGCGCGCTGGGTGCAGACCGCACCACCGAAGATGACGTAACTCTGGATGCGGTTTACATTGACCTCAACACCACTACCCGCATTCCCCTGACCGATGCCGAAAAAAAGAAACTCAAAGATCGTGACCAAACCGACCGCATTTTGCCGGCCATGGAAGCCGCCGAACGCCACAAAAAACTGGCGCTGGTGGGCGACCCCGGTAGCGGAAAAAGCACCTTTGTCCGCCAGCTTGCCGGCAGCGTTGCCCGCCGAGCCGACGCCCCGCTGCTGCCCCTCTTTGTTATTTTGCGCGACCTGTCTGCGCCGCTGGCCGCGCTGGAACTGGATAATCTGGATGCTGAAACTGCCCAAACCAAACTGGTCAGCGTGGTTTGCCGCCAGTGGCGCAAAGATTTTGCCGACCGCCACCGGCTGGGGACGCTGGCAGAGCATCTGGACTCCCTGCTGGCCCATGAAAAACTGCTGCTTATTTTTGACGGCCTGGATGAAGTTCCGCAAGCCACACGCCGGCGGGTTAACCGCGCCGTGCGGGCCGTACTCAAAACCTACCCCAACATTGCCCAGGCCATTGTTACCTGCCGCGTGCGCTCCTACACCGGCGATGCCGTTCTGCCCGGCTTTGCCCGCCACCAACTGGCCCCGTTCAATGAAGACCAAATTAAAAAATTTGTTAAAC
>RFJF01000402.1 GCA_003695455.1 Chloroflexota bacterium | reverse complement strand
ATGGCCATACTGTCAATTTCGGTGTCAACCAGGTTTCTGGCAATTACGTTCAGCAAATCGTCGGTGTTTTTGGCGCTGTTGAAACCGCGGGTAATGTTGTACAGCAGCTCGGTTTCGTGGAGGACAATGTTGGTTTGGCGCAGCAGCCAGGCGTTTTCCAGCGAGGCGGCGGTTTGAATAGCCACAGACTCAAACATGGCAATTTGCTCGGCGGTAAAAGCGTCGGGTTGGGTGTGGTACAGGCTGAGCACGCCCTGCAACGTACTGCGTTGCGAGAAAAACGGTACGCAGACCAAAGTTTGTACGTTGCCCAAGTTATCTGTTTCTGCCAGCGGCCAGTCTTCCGGGGGAAGGTCTGGTTTGGCCAGCACCACCAATTCTTCGGTGGTTAGCGCCAGCGCTTCATGGCTGTGAGACAGGCCAATGGTCGCCAGCCGTTCCGGGGTGAGTTTGTTGCGTTCCATCACCGTAGAAGCCAGCGAGACAAAATCTGTGCCGTCGGTGATGTACAATTCGCCGTCGGTGGCCCCAATTTTGGGGATGAAACTCATGACCACATTTTGCACTTCTCCCACCGATGTAGTGTTGCCCAGCGCTTGCCCCAGTTGGTACAGCAGCGAGGCGCGGTCCCGTTCCTGGCGGGTAGTTTGCAGCAGACCGTAGTTTTCAATGGCAATAATGGCCTGGTCTGCCAGGGTTTGGTAGAGGCGAATTTCCTGGTTGCTGTACGTGTGCGGTTGGCGCGTGTAAATAGAGAGAACGCCCTTGTACTCTGTGCCCAAAAACATAGGGGCAGAAAATAATGTGACGGCTTCAAGAGTTTTCAGGGCGTATTGCCTGAAGGCCTCGTCCATGCGGGGGTCTTGATCATGCGCCCGTGTGAGGTCGTTAGAGATGAGCGGGTGAAACGGCGGGTTGGCAAATGCGTTAACCAGCGAAAAGTGTTGGGTGTAAAATCGCGTTCCAACCGGGAGTTGTTTATCGGGGTCCCGGTCCCAACTGGCAACAATGGTGGTGCTTTCAATGCTTCCATCGGGGCCGCGGTCAATTAATGAAATACTCACCCGATCCACGTTGTAAGATTTGGCGCTGTCAAGCACAATTTCAAAAATTTCGTCAACGCTGGTGCTTTCAACCAGTTTGCGGCTGATGTTGTACAGTTTTTGGGTATCTTCCAGCGCCGACTGGGTTTGCTGGAAAAGCTGCGCGTTTTCAATGGCTACCGTAACCTGAGAAATGATGGCCTGCGTCAGTTGCAACTCGTTGGAGGTGTAGTAGTGCGGCTGATGAAAGTGAACTACTTCCAGCAGGCCAATCAGCTTGCTGCGCACAATCAGCGGAAAGCGGGCCAGCGTTTGAACGGCTGTATCGTGTTTATTGAGCAGGTGTTCTTTCAGCGCCGGTTCAATCTCCGCGTCGTCGGCGTGAACAACCACCCGGCTTGGGTTCCTGATCATTCGCTGCAATGCCGGTGATGACTCAAGCGCCACCAGATGCACGTCGGTCAGGGTAATCAGGTTGTTTTTTTCGTCCCGCCCCTGCGTTACAGCCGTTTCAAAATGGGTGCGGGCATCGTTCAGCAGCAGCACACTGCACCGTTCGGCGTTGAGGTAGCTGATGGTTTGGCTGGTGAGAATATGAAAAATCTGCTGCAAATCAATGGTTTCGGTGAGTTGCCGGGTGGCTTCAAACAGAATCGAGAGTTCGTTGGTTTGTTCTTTTGTTTGTTGCAGCAGCCGTGAATTTTCAATTGCCAGCGCTACCTGCGAACTCACTTCTTCCAGCAGGCTGATGTCGTCGGCGGTCCATTCTGCGCTGTCGTCTGCCAAATCCTGCAACCCCAATACGCCAATTGTTTCATTGTGCAGCCGAATTGGGGCCACCAGTTCTTTGTTGCCATTGCTTTGCCGAATGGTAATGCCGGCCTGATTGTCAATTTCCGGCAGGTTGAGGTCAGAAAAATCATCAACGCCGGTGGTTTTGTTGATGCCGGTTCTAATATATTCGTAACCAATGGGTTGGGCTTGCTCAACACGCATCTGTTGTTGCTCCAGATTGCCCAGATACTGGAGTTTGTACAGGGTTTTAATCTCCTGAATGCTGTCTTCAAGCTGGTTGATTTTACGCTGATTTCTAATGGTGGTAGCCAGCAGATTGGTGAGGCCGGATATGTAGTTGATATCGTTGGGGCTAAATCCGTTGGGGTTAACCGCCTGCACCCGGAGTACGCCCAAAAGTTCGCCGCCAAACCGCAGAGGAACGGCAACCTCCGAGCCGGCAACGCCGTCGCCGGAATCGTAGTAGGAGTAGGGGCCGGTATTGATGTTTGAAATGTAAATCAGTTCTGCCTGCCGGGCAGAGTCGCTGATAATGTTGGTTTCATCAATTGAAAAAATATCGCCGGTTTGGGTTACGGGTTTGTGACCGGCGCCAACTTCCAGATAAAGCCACAGGTCATCTCCGCCGGTTGATAACTGGTACACCTGCGCCGCGCAATAGCCCAGATAATCCAGCATGAGGTTGAGCGATTGTTGAACAATATATTCGGTGCTGTTATTTGAGGCAACAAGCTGGTTGATTTCCTGAAACAGCGCCAACTGGCGAACCTGTTTGTCTGGCGCGCCGTTGGTGGCATTGATGGTGAGCGACCCGCTATTCATCCTCCGAACCTCCATTTGTAACCGGTGGTGGTGGTATTCTGGGATTGCCTGTGCCTCCTGCGGCTTTGCCGTTTGTCTTTTTTGGCGGCGACAGGTGAATGTAGGCGCGTTTGCTTGAAATTGCGCTGCCCAATTCTCTGACGGTAGTTTGCAAAATTGTGTCCAGGTTGGTAGATGCCCGGACCCGGGTAGTGATTTCCTTAATCATCGCCTCGCGGCGGGCGGCGCGGCGGCTTTCCTGGTAACGTTGGGCGTTATCCAGAGCCAGCGCGGTTTGGTTGATAAAAGCGTGCAGCAGCCTGATTTGGGCATCGGTAATGGTGGCTTGTTTGCTTTGGTTAAAACCGGCTTCAACCAGCCCAATGTTTTTGTGGCGCAGTGTTACCGGTGCAAACAGACGCATCCAATCGGCGTGGCCCTCAGCGTCAAAAAGCTCGCGGTCAAACCGTTCATCCCAGCCGGTGATGATTTCGGTTTTTCCGGTGCGGACAATATCGGCCATAATGTCATTACTGTCCATCCGCCGGTTAGATTTGGCAACCTGATTTTCAGTAACGCCAATGCCGCCAATGGCCCGCACCCGCTGTTGCTTCTCATCAACCAGCGAGAAAATGATGTATTCAAAGCCAATTTCGGCAACGCTGGATTTAAAGAATACGTCTAAAATTTCGTCAACGTCCAGTGTGGTTGCCAGATTGTGGCTCAGTTTTTGCAGGGCTTCGGTTTCGCGCAGCCGTTCTTCGGCCTGTTGCCGGGCTTGCGCGGCGCTTTCAAACAGCCGCGCGTTCACAATAGCGTTAGCCAATTGGTCGGCCATGGTTTGCAGCAGGGTGATGTCTTCGTTTGAAAACGCGTTACGCTCAACGCTTTGCACAGTCAGCGCGCCCAGCACCTGGTCCCGGCTGATGAGCGGCAGCGCCATTTCAGAGTGGGTATCCGGCAAAATAGGGTTTCTGAAATGCACGGCCTCTGCCCCCACATCCAGCGCAATACGGGCCTGCCCGTTGGCTACACACCAGCCAATCATCGATTCGCCACCAATTTTGAGTTTGTGGTGCCGGGCAAGCTGAATACGCCCGGCGCGGCCCGTACCGGCCCGCAGCACCGCCCACTCGCGGGTTTCATCAACCAAAAACAACCCTACGTAATAAAAATCAAAACTATCGCGGATAGCGTTAACCGAGGTGTTGATGAGTTCATCTGTATCCAGAATTGAACTGGCTGCTCTGGAAACTTCAGCGGCGGTTTGTAATCGCTCGGTCCGGTACTGGGCTTCGGCCAGCAACTGGCGGTTTTCAAGCCAGATGGCAAGCTGGTCCGCAACCACTTGTCCAATTTCAATGTTGCTTGGCAAAAACTGGTAGCCCTTTTCGGCAATGCCAACGGTTAGCGTGCCGGTAACGTCTCCGCCAATAATCAGCGGCAAAAACAACAGCGACTGGACGTCCTCGTGGTGCTGCCAGAATGTTGGGCTGTCTTTGGTGAGCGAATGTAAATAGACATTTTCAATAACCAGCGGGGTTGGGTTTTCAATTAAATATTGCCCCACAAAATCCTGGCTGGCGGGAATAACCAGATTTGATTCAACCGGCGTGCCATTTACCAGCAGAGCGTGAACTTTACTGTACCCTTTTTTGTGTTCAAACAAAATAATACTGCCCGAGGCCGGTTTTATGTTGAGCAGCCGCAGGTATTCGGCCAAAATGGTTTCAAAGGTAGAGCGCAGCCCGGTGGTAGTGGCCATGGCATTTCCAATTCTGTAGAGCGATTCCGTGCGCTGCAACGCTTGCAGCAAACTCTCTTCGGCCTGCCGGCGTTCGTGCCACAGCGATACCGCCGCCGCCGAGGAACTGAGCAACCCCTGCTCCGAGGAATCCCACGGTTGGTCGGTTACGCAGTTGTCAAAACTGATAAAGCCAAAAAACTCGCCGCCCACAATCAGTGGCAAAATCAGGGTGGCTCTGATGTTATGCAGTTCCAGAAAAGCCTGTTCCACCGCCGGAAAATCGGTTGTGCAACCTGCCACCATTTGGCCGGCGCTCAACAGCTGTACCCAATCCGGAAAAGTTTCTGAAAGCGGCAGATTTTGCAGATCGGGGGTGTTGATTTTGGGGCTGATTCCTTCGTTGCACCATTCGGCAACCTGGCTGCTAATGAGTTCGTCCTGCCCGGTGTGGTAATTTTCAAACACAGACACCCGGCTGGCTCCGGACACCTGCCCCAGTGTTGCCAAAATATCATTGTACGGCGGCGATTGCTCTTTGCTGGCCAACAACCGGTTTTGAATGGTAAGTTCGGCGGCCAGGTAGCGTTCGCGCGCGGCCAGTTTGTGCTGGGCAATTTCGCGCTCGTTGAGCGCGGTTCGGGTTTGTTCCAGCAGGCGGGCGTTTTCAATGGCGCCGGCAAGCTGCCCGGCAATGGTTTCGGCCAACTGGACTTCGCTGGGTACAAAACGGCGGCCCGGTTCGCCGTGGTCAATACCCAGCGTGCCAATCACCCGCCCGCGGGTGATAAGCGGCACAATCATCAGGCTTTCAACGCCTGTTTCGCGCAACATTTTGTGGATGGGTTTGGTGAGCGGGCTGGTTTGGGGGTTGTTGACCACAACTGATTTGCCGGTTTCAATGGCCCGTTTTGATGACGGATTGCCGTCAATTGGGATGACGTACCCTTCTGAGGGTGTGCTGCCGTCGGCGGTCACGTCGGCAACCAGGGTCAGTTCGGTTTGTTCCGGGTTGAGCAGGGCAATGCCGCCGCGCCGGGCCTCGAACATGTCCAGCATTTCGTGGATCACATTGCGGAATCGCTCGCGGGGGTCGGCAGCCGAGGTGATGGCCACGGCCATTCGGTTCACAGCGGCCAGTTCTTCATTGCGGCGCAAAATTTCCTGCTCGGCGTGCTGGCGTTCGGTTACGTCGTTGCCAACGCAGAGGATTTCCACCAACTCACCGTTGTCATCGCGAATGGCCCGGGTGGCCCAACTGACCCACACCCGGGTGTTGTCGTGCCGCATATTTTCGCTTTCAAAATTGGTGTATTCGTCGGGCAGGTTCACAATGTTTTCTGCCAAACGGGTCATATCGTTGCCCTGGGAATCTATTTTGGGAATGATGGTTTCAAGCATCGGGCGGCCCAGCGCCTCTTCTTGCGTGTAGCCAAAAAACTTTTGGGCAAATTCGTTAATAAAGGTGATTTCTCCGGCGGTGTTAATGCGGATGATGATGCTGTTGGCGTTTTCTATCAGTTGGCGATATTTGGTTTCGCTGGCCCTGAGTTCTTTTTCAATCCGTTTTCGTTCGGCCAGCTCCTGTTGGGCCTGTTCAAACAGCCGCGCGTTCTGAATGGCGTTTGCCAGTTGGTCGGCCATGGTTTGCAAAAATATTACGTCTTCACGGCTAAAGGCTGCCTGTTCTGCACTTTGAATGGTGAGCGCGCCAATGGCCCGGTTGTGATAAATAAGCGGCAGGGCCATTTCTGAGCGTGTGTTGGGCAGGTGCGGATTTTGAAAATGAACCGCTTCTTTACCCACATCGAGCGCAATGCGCGGCTGCCGGTTGGCTATGCTCCAGCCAATCATTGACTCGCCGCCAATTTTCAGCCGGTGATTGTTTTTGAGCTGAACTTTGCCCTCCGGGCCGGTTCCGGCCCGCAGCACGGCCCACTCGCCGGAATCATCTACCAGAAACGCGCCGGCGTAGTACAGTTCAAACCGGTCACGGATGAGCGCCACCGCCGAGTTGAGCAATTCATCCAGCTTGAGCAGCGAACTGGCCGCCCGCGCCACCTCGGCGGCGGTTTCCATTTGAATGGCCCGGTACGCCGCTTCCTGAATGAGCTGCCGGTTGCTGAGCGCCATGCCGGCCTGGTCAACCATTGCCAGCCAGAAGCGCTGCGTTACGTCTGAAAAATGGTACGGGGCGGTAAAGTAGACCACCACCACCCCCACTTTTTGCCCAATGAATCTGATGGGTAAAACCGCCGCCGATTTTGCGCCCGACGGGCCAAATTCATCACGCTCTGCCGCCGATAATCGTTCATCTGTGGCAATGTCGTCAATGAACATGGCATCGTCGCTGGTAAACAGTCGCGCGTGCGGTGAATCAGGCAGGAATATTTTTTTGCCAACCTGGTAGGTGGGCTGGTTATTTTTGTGCCATGCGGCTCTGAGTTCGGCCCAAATTGGTTCGTTTTGCACGGTTTGAATCCGGTAGGCCGAGATTTCACACGGGTTTTGCAGCCGAATTTGCCACAGCAGCGCTGCCAAAATCTGCCGTTCGCTGAGTGAACTGGCAATGGTGCGGCTGCCGTTGTACAGCGCCGAGGTTTCGGCCAAAAAGCGTTCGCGCTCCGCTTCGTGGGCTTTGCGCTCGGTAACATCGTTGCTGATGCCCAGCAAGTATTCCGGCTGCCCGTTGGCATCTGGCACGGGAATGAGCCGGGTGTAGGCAATGTGTTCCTTGCCATCGCCCCACACCGTTTTGTCTTCGTATTCAAAAATCTGGTTGGTGGCAAACACTTCGTCATCGCGCCGGTAGAATTCGTTAGCCAGCTCCTCCGGAAAATACATGCTGTCGGTTTTGCCAATCAACTCTTTGTTGGGGCGGCCAATAACGTTGGCGTTGGCCGGGTTCATTTCAACCCAAATATGATTTTTGTCTTTGATGAAAATGGGGTCCGGAATGTGCTCGATAATGGTTTTTAAGAAACGGCGGCTGTTTTCGGCCTGGGTCAGCAGGCGCGTGTTCTCGATGGATACCGCGGCCTGCGCCGCCAGCAGCGACAGCGTGTACACATCTTTTTCAAAAAATGCCTGCGGGTTGGCACGGTTGTGAACCTCGATGATGCCGATAATTTTTGATTGCAGGTGAATTGGCACGGCCAGCAGCGCCTGAATTTCTGTTTTTCCGCCCGATTTTTGGGGGTAGCGGTCTGCCAGCGGGTGCGAGGCCCAATTGTTGATGAGTACGGCTTCGGCGGTTTTGAGCACATGGCCGCTGAGCGGCGCGTTGAGCGGCTCGGTGTGGCCCGGCGCCAGCCCCTGCGGCGGGTTGAACAGGGCCTGAATTTTAAATTGTTGCGCTGCTTCATCAATCAGCCTGACAACTGACGAGTGGGCGTTAACCAGTTTGGTGCTGAGTTTTGCCACATCATCAAGCATTTGGGCCAGGGTGGGCGCATTGCCAATTTGCAGGTTTATGCTGTGCAGGGTAATTAATTGTTCAAGCTGTTGGTCAGCGCCGGTAAACAGCAGTACGTTGTGAATGGTGTTGGCTAACTGGTTAGCCAGGGTTTGGAACAGCGCCAGGCTATCGTTGCCAAAAGTGCGGGGGCGGGCGGCGTACAGGCTGAGCGCGCCAATCAACTGGCTGCGGCTAACCAGCGGCACGGCAATTTCGGCGGATTCACCCTGCGGCTGGCGCGGCACCACCGGCTGCGAGCGCGCATCCGGGCCGCCGTTGGCGCGGCGGGCCTGCTCTTCTCTGATAACCTGGCTCACCCGCGAATTTTTGTCATTCACTTTCAGCCGCACCCCCTGCGCCGATTCGTCGGCGGTGGAGGCGCCCAGTTCCAGCCACTGGTCAGTTCTGTCCAGTAGAAAAATATCAACCCGGCCCAGTTCAAAATTCTGCCTGATGACTGTAACAGCCATGTTGAGCAGTTTGCTCAATTCGGTAATTGAGCCGGCGGCGTTAGAGATAACGGCAATTGTATCCAGCAGGCGGGCTTGCTGTTCGGTGATTTGGGTTACATTTTCCAGCGAGCTGACAAACTGTTGCCACAGTTTTTGGTTTTTGCCGCTTGCGTCTGCCGAGACGCTGGCAAGCTGGTTTAGTTGTTGGGTAAGTTGTTGGGTAAGTTTGGTTGCCATAACCTACACCTCGTTATCCGGTGTGGAGTCGCCGGCTTTATTGGTGGTATTGCCGCCGTTTTTGGGCGGCGCAGTGGTTGGAGCGCCAAGTACAATTTTTCCGCGCGATGTTCCCACCACTTTTCCCAGTTCGGTCACGGTGGTTTTCATAATATCGTCAATTGTGGTGGCGTTGCGAATTTTTGACGTGATGTCACGGATGATTTCCTCGCGGTGGGCGCGCCGCTGCGAATCAGCCAGCAGCCTCCGGCTTTCCAGAGCCGCCACCATCTGCTGCCGGAGCGTATTAAAGTACCGCAT
>RFJF01000401.1 GCA_003695455.1 Chloroflexota bacterium | reverse complement strand
GGCGGGCTTTCGGCCAGCCGCTTCTGGTGCAGATGCCAGGTCATCACCCGCACCGCCCGCCACATAGAAGCGGCGATGCTGGGCACGCGCGGGCCATTATCGGCGCTCAAATTGATGCTGGGCAGGCTCAGCCCCATAATGGCGGCCACGGGGTCAATCCAGGGATTGGCTTTTTCCAGTTCCGGATACACATCTACGGCGATAATCCGCTCTGCGCCCTGTTCAACCGCCACGTGCGTGGCCAGGCTATCAATCACGCCGCCGTCATTCAGTTCCATTCCCCGGTGGTGAACCGGCGGGAACGCGCCCGGCACCGCGCTGCTGGCCAGCAGCGCCGGAACCAGCGGCCCGTCGCGCAGGCAAACTTCCTCGCCGTGTTTCATATCCACCGCCATCAGCGTGACCGGGATGGAGAGATCGGCGAAGGTTTTGTCGCCTAGCGCCTCTTCCAGAAATTCACGGACGTGGCGCTGGCGGGCGCGGATGGTCAGCAATTTCAGGTTGAGCAGCGAACTTTGCTGCAAGCGGCTGACTCCCTGCCCAATTTCGGCGGGATTGTAACCCAACGCGTGCAGCACACCGATGATGCCGCCCATGCTGGTGCCCACAATCATATCAATGGGGATGTGCTCCTGGGCCAGCACCTTCAGCACGCCGATGTGCGCCAGCCCGCGACTGCCGCCCCCACCCAGCACCAGCGCAATTTTTGGCCGCGGCCTATTTGTTATTTGGTCATTCGTAATTCGTAATTCATAATTGGTCATTGTTCACTGTTCCAGCATCCGGCGCAAAATTTTACCCACAAACGATTTGGGCAGTTCGTCCCTGAATTCGATTTCCCACGGCACGGCGTATTCATCCAGCCGGCGGCGGCACAAATCGAGCAACTCCTCCTGCGAAAGCGTACTGCCGGGACGCGGCACCACGTAGGCCTTGATTTTTTGCCGGTCGGCGTTGCTGCCATCAACGGGTAGACCAACCACGGCCACTTCCAGCACTTTGCTGTTTTCGTACAGCACCTCTTCCACATCGCGCGGATACACCGTGTACTCGCCCGCCAGAATCGTATCGCGTTTGCGGCTGATAATTTGAAAATAGCCGTCGCTGTCCATCACGGCCACATCGCCGGTGTAGAGCCAGCCATCCCGGAGCGCGGCGGCGGTGGCGGCCTCATCGCGCCAGTAGCCCTGCATCACCTGCGGCCCCCTGACCGCCAGTTCGCCCAGTTGCCCCGGCGGCAGGGGTTCGCCGGACACCAAATCCACAATCATGGCGTCTGTGTTGGGGATGGGCAGGCCGATGGAGCCGACCTTGCGCGCGCCGTGAATGGGGTCCAAATGCGTCACCGGCGAGGCTTCGGTCAGCCCGTAACCCTCGATCAAATTGCCGCGGGTCAGCTTTTCAAATTCCTCCTGCAATTCCACCGGCAGGGGCGCGGCCCCGCTGATGCAGGCCTTGATGCCGTCCAGCCCGTAACTGCGCACGTTGGGCGCCTGATTAATGGCCGCGTACATGGCCGGCACACCGGGAAAAATAGTGGGGCGGTATTCTTTGATGTGGTTCAGCACCTGTTCCAGTTCAAACACGGGCAGCAGCACAATGGTGGCCCCCATCACAATGGGGATGTTCATGGCGCTGGTCATGCCGTAACTGTGGGTCAGCGGGACGACGCTCAGGCAGGTTTCTTCGCCAAAATTGAGGGTGTGAACCCAGTGCCGGGTTTGCAGGGCGTTGGCTACCAGATTGCCGTGCGACAGGCACACGCCTTTGGGCGCATCGGTGGTGCCGCTGGTGTAAACGATGGCGGCCAAATCCCCGCTGGAGACGGCAACCTCGGGCGGCGTCTCGGCGGCGTCCCGGATGAACTCCGGCAAATCCACGCATTTGTCACAGGTGTCCGGCGGCGGGCCGGAGTCCGGCTCCAGCCCCCAGCGAGTCATCAACGTTTTGTGGGTTGCCGGCGGCAGCACGTTGCGGATATCGGCCAGAATGACGGCCTTCACCCCCGGCTCGGCGGCGGCGGCCCGGGCCAGTTCGCCAAAATCACGCAGCGTGACCAGCGCCACGGCCTCGGTGTGGCGCAGTTGAGCCGCAATCTGCGCGGCGTCGGCCTGCGGATTTGCCAGCACCACCACGCCGCCCACCTTCAGCACGCCGTAGTAGGCCAGCACCAACTGCGGCACGTTGGGCAATACCAGCATCACCCGATCGCCGGGGGTTACGCCCAGCCCGTGCAGGGCGTGCGCCAACTGGTTGGCCTGCCGGTTAAGCTGGCGATAGGTGAGTTTTGCGCCGTAAAAAATGGTCGCCGCCCGTTTGGGAACCCAGTCGGCGGCGCTTTCCAGAAATTTGTGCAGCGGCTGGCGCGGAATGGGCACACTGGGCGGGGTTTGCTTGCTGTAATGGGCCAGCCAGACTCGCCGGTTGAACACCGCCGATTGCGCCACCTGCTGGTTGCGCCACGAACCGCGCCGGTCGCCGTGAATAAAACGCTCGATGGCCCGGTTCACGGCCTGGTGACGTTCAAGCTGCACTTTGTGCTTGGCCCCGCCCACGTCCACCACTTCGGCGCCGGGAATCTGGCGGCTCAAATCCTCAAACACGTAGCGCGGAAAGTAGCTGTCGCGCTCGCCGGTGATGACCAGCGTGGGGGTTTGTATGTTGGGCAGCAGCGGCCACGCCTGCCAGCGAGTCATGTTATTTTGGGCCATACGCTTCATCACGTGCGGCTCGGCGTTCCAGCGAGGGCGGTAATCCCACCACAACCGGAAAAAGGCGGTCGGCAGCCGGTAGAGCCAGCTCACCACGCGCGGCAGGGGGTACTCGCCGGCGGTAGCTACCAGCACCAGCTTGCTGAGCTGTTCCGGGTGGGCCACGGCATATTCCACGCAGATAGAGCCGCCAAACGAGTGACCGACCAGCGTAAATTTGGGCGGAAAGTTGAGCGCCCGGGTGATGGCGTGCAAATCGCTGACCAGTTCCGGCATGGTGTAGCGGGTCAGCGGGGCGTCGCTTTGGCCGTGACCGCGCAGGTCCGGGGCCACCACCCGGTGCTCGCGCGAAAAGGCGTTAATTTGATGCTCCCACGTTTCGGCGCAGCCGGCGTAACCGTGCACAAACATCACCGTGTCTGTCACGCCCTCGGGCCAGATGTCAATCACGCTCAGATGCGTGTTCGCCAGCCCGGCGATAGGCACATTCACCCGGTACAGGTTAAAATCCAGTTCGATGGCGCTGCGCTTGATGCCGCGCAATTTTCGTTTCACTGCGGTGGCCTCGTTTCAAAAGTTGCACCGTCAATAGTAGCACGTTCAGCCGGTCAAGACAAGTGATTTTTGGGCGTGATTCATATATCCCGGAGAAAAAGTTACAAATTGACCTGTCCTGTTCGCACGTGGGACGTATTGCGTGTGCCGTAAAAATTACACGCAATACGCAACACGCAG
>RFJF01000400.1 GCA_003695455.1 Chloroflexota bacterium | reverse complement strand
GGGATAATGCCGATGGCCCGTTTGAAGGCCGGAATCCGGTCGGTGACAAAAAAGGCGGGCAGCATCATCACCACAAACCAGACCAGCACAAACAGGTAGGGCGGGCGGCGGAAACGCGCCAGCGACACGCCCACACCCAGCACAAACGCGGCAAACATGAGCGGCCCAAACATGGGGCGGCCCGGAATATTGTAGAGCGAATCCTCCTCGCCGCGCCAGACCAGCCCCAGCAGGTTGCCCGCCACACTCTGCCCCAGCGACGCGGCGGGCGGCTGTTCGGCGGTGGAATCGGTGTTGAACACAGAAATCTGGTTAACCCGGTAGAAAAACTGCTCCGGAGCCACCACCAGAAAATAGTACCCCAGCGGCGCAAACACCACCACCGAAGCCAGCACCAGCAGCGCAAATTCCTGCCAGTAGCGGCGCAACAGCGACGGTGGTTTTTGCCGCCACTGCACGGCAGCCTGAACGGCAAAAAAGAACACAATGACCACGGGGGCAAATCGCGCTGAGGGGTAGGTGTACAAACTGAGACCCAGCACGGCCCCGGACAGCACAAACCACCAGCGGCGACCGGTGTTGAATCCGCGCCACAGAAAGTAGAAGGTCAGCGAGAGCAGCAGGGGCAGCAGCGTGTGGCGGCGGCCCATGCGGATGTGCAGCAGTTCCCAAAAACTGACGGCCATGCCCAGGCTGGTGAGGGCGGCAATCCAGCGGGCGCGGGCCGGAGCCAGCGGGCGGAACATCTCGCGGGTGAGCAGGTAGCCGGCGGCAATTGCCAGCGTGCCGGCGGCGGCGGCAATCAGCCGCAGCACCACATCTTGCGGGCCAACCAGCCTGAAGCCCAGCGACACCAGAAACGCAAAGAGCATTTCGCGGCCGTTGTTCATGGGCGAGTAGATTTTTGGCCCGTGTTGAATCATATCCAGCGCGTCAAACGAGTCGGCCCACTCATCAAAATTGAACTCGGCGGGGATGGCGGTAATCTGGTAGAATCTAAAGAAGATGGCTACCAGCATAATCAGCGCAAAAATCAGCCATTCGGCGGTGAGGATGCGCCACCAGTGAGCGGCGGCGGTCTCGGATTTTGGAGGGTTGTGTTCAAGAATTCCTGTTGCCACACCGGCCTCGCAAAAATTCAGAAGTGCGGCGGGTCGGCGGCAAAAAACGTGGCTCTGCCGCCGCCGGTTGCACCGCAGTTGGCAAACGTATAACCTATAGCTATCGCCATTATTTGTCAAATGTTGCAACGGCCAACTTTGCTGCGATAACTGGGCCATCTGTGGTATAATATTGAAGAATTGGTTCGCGGCGCTGTACAAATGAGCGCAGGCGTGCTAAAATTGAGCTGATGTTTATGTAAACAAGGAGCCGCGTATGCCTACCATTGACGACGGCAGAAGAGCCATTGAAGAGGGCAATCCGCAACAAGCCCGGCTGATTTTTGAGGCCATTTTGCAGGAAAACAAGCGGGATGAAGATGCCTGGCTGGGGTTAGCTGAAGTGCTGACCGACAACGAGGACAAGCGCGTTTGTTATGAAAATGTTCTTAAAATTAACAAAGATAATCGCGCCGCCCGCGAGGGGTTGCGCAACCTTGAACCGCAGGCCAACCCGTTTGTAACGGCGCTGCAACCCGCCGCCGCCGAATCGTCCGCGGGCGACGAAGATGAACTGACCGGCGATGAAACCATTATGTCAATGCGCCCGCCGGCCGATGACCTGCTGGCCGATGAACCGGTTGAAGGCGGCCCACCCACTTTTGCGCTGGTGGCGCTGGGGCTGGCGCTGTCGGTGGTGGTATTTGCCGTGGGCGGCGGCATTGTGTTTTTCCTGCTCACCTCGCTGACCGGTTAGTAACATGCTGCCGGATTTCAGATTAAGACAACGAGAATATTTACTTGAAATCAGCCGGGCCATGAGCGCCCGGCTGGATTTATCTTCGCTGCTGGAGCTGACGCTCAAAAGCGCCGTAGAGTTGATGGCCGGGCAGGCGGGGCTGATTACGCTGCGGCAGGATGACGGCAAAATGACGCCGTGGGCCAGCATCGGCTTGCCGGTACAGGCCGTACCGCTGTTTGAACCGCTGTGGCAGGGGTTTGAACAGGACTCTGGCGATGCTGCACCGGCTGATATTTCTTTGCGGCTGGCGCTGGCCTCGCGGGCGGCAGGTGTGCAGATGCGGCAGGTGGTAGCCCTGCCCATGGAAATTGGCAAGGAGTCGATTGGCCTCATTTTCATTTTCCGCACCCGCGGCGCGGCATTCAGCCCCAACGACCGGCAGGTGCTCAGCGCCTTTGCCGACCAGGCCGCCGTAGCCGTGCACAACGCCCGGCTCTACCAGCAGGTCAGCGCCGAACGGGAACGGCTCAACGCCATCATTGAAAACAGCGGCGACGGGGTGATGATTCTTAACCCCTACCGCATTATTCAAACCTGGAACAACGCCCTGACCAATATGACCGGCATTACCGCCGAAAACGCCATTGGCCGCCCCTGTTACGAGATTTTGAACCTGCAAACCAAACAGGGCGTGAGCGTGTGCCACACTGCCTGCCCGCTGATTAACCCGCCGGGCGACGGCCGCCTGTACGCCGAAGGCCAGCATCACCGGGCCGACGGCATTGCCATCACTTTGGCCGATAATTACTCGCCGCAGGTGAACGACGCGGGGCAGGCAACGCAATTTGTAGCCAACGTGCGCGATATGACCCGCCTGCGGGAAGCCGAAGAACTCAAGCAAACCCTGCTGTCGGTGATTTCACACGAACTCAAAACGCCGGTGAGCATCATCAAAGGCTACGCCGGCACGCTGGCCCGCGAAGACGCCAACTGGGACAAGGAAACGCTGGCCGACGGATTACAGGTGATTGAAGAGGAAGCCGACCGGCTGGACCGGCTCATCACCAATTTGCTTGAGGCCAGCCGCTTGCAGGCCGGCGGGTTAAAGTTGAAGTTGAGCCTGCTCAGCCTGGAAGATATGGTGCGCGCCTCGGTAGAAAAATTGCAGGCCACCACTACCAAACACCGGTTTTTGGTGTCATTTGCGCCCAATTTTCCACCCATTCAGGGCGACCACGAACGGCTGCGCGAAGTGATTACCAATCTGCTGGGCAACGCCATCAAATACAGCCCCGACGGCGGAACCATCACTGTTACCGGGCAGTTGGGGCCGCACAATACCGTGCGGTTGTCTGTGCAGGATGAAGGAATTGGCATCCCCCCCAGCGACCAGGAGAAAATTTTTGACCGCTTTCACCGGGTGGATAACCGGCTGGCGCGGCAGCAACCCGGTACGGGTTTGGGGTTGTTTTTGGTGAAGGCCGTAGTAGAGGCGCACAACGGCAAAGTGTGGGTTGAAAGTTCGCCGGGCAAAGGCAGCACGTTTTGGGTGGAACTGCCCGCCGGCACAAGTAACTAATCTGAGGATTCGGATTCGGCGCGCCACAGCAGCACCGCCACCATACCCAGCCCCATCACCATCCAGTAGAGCGCGGCAATGTGAATAAAGGTGAGGTTCAGATAAAAGTGGTCGAACACGCCGCCCACCATTGCCCCCAAAATGGCTGCGCCGTAGGCCAGCAGCGGGCCTTCCAGCCGGTGGCCTGCCGGCAGTTGCCGGAACGCGCCAAAGACAATCAGCAAAAACCCCGCGCCAATTAAAATGTAAAGCCCCGCGCCAACCAGCCCCAATTGCTGCGCCAGCAGCAAATAAACACTTGAAACGCCCACGTACACATCAATATCCGGCGTGCCAAAAAAACCAACTCCGGTCAGCGGGTAGCGTGAAATCAGGTTGAACGCGTCTTTGTATTCGCCAAAGCGCATCTGAGTTGCCAAATCTTCGCCGCGAATACCCTCAACAAAACGGGCAACGTACAGTTGTGTCTGCGGCAGCAGAACCACCACCGCCGCCAGCGCAACCATCGCCCAAATCATTTTGCGGTAGCGCAACAGGCCGATAACCCCCAGCCCGGCTACCACACCCAGCAGTGACCCGCGCGAAAAGGTGAGGTACAGGGTTAGCAGCATCAGCCCGGAAATCACAAACAAATAACGCCGCCGAATAACGGGGCGGGCAGAAAACAGAAACGCCACCGTAATGATGGTCAAAAAGACCATCAGGCCGCCCAGCGCGTTGGGGTCAATAGAGGTGGCAATGGCGCGCATGGGCTGGGTGGGGTCATCTTCAATGTAGCGCAAAATGCCTTGGGTGGGGTACTGAAACACCCGCAGGGTTGAGAGAATTTGCACCGTCCAGTTTTGGGGGATGATGTAAAAAATGATGCCCAGCGCCGCTGTGCCGGCCCCGGCAAAAATAATGGCCCGAGAAACCCACTCAAGTTGGGTCACGGTGCGCACCTGGTTCACAATCAGAAAAAAGAGGCTGACCGAGAGGATAATTTCGGCAAAGTTGCGGGCCACGGTAATGTTCAGCCCGCCGTAGCGCAAGCCAAAAATAAAAATGAAGATGGCCCACCCCTGAAAGGCAAAAATCAATATTCCCAACGGAGAGGCCACAAATGTGTGCTGCCGTCCGGTAATCAGCCGCAAGGCCCACACGGCAAATAACGCGCCCAGCGCCACATCAATGAACGTGGGCCGGAAACCCACTTTGAAGGGCAGCGCGCCGTAGGGCAGCAGGGCAATCAATGCTACCAGTGCAAACAAGCCGGCCTGAGTGCTGCGCAACATTAGCACACCAATAACCAGCGCGCCCAGCAGCCCCACGGCCAGAATTGGGCCAAGCCCGCCAAACAGGGCGCCGGCCAGCACCCCGGCCAGCACCACCACAAACAACACCCCCGACATGGCAATGCGGGGGTCATCGGCGGTAATCCAGTTTCGTAATCGGTCAAACGCAGGGTTTTGCATTGTGGTCCTAACTAAAGAAGTGCCGGGTATCCGGCACTTTCAGGTGTTGGCGGTTGACAACGGTCAAAAGTATATGCAGGTCAGGCAAAAAATCAACTTCCATCGGCTGGCGATTCAGATTTAGAGAGACTGTTGGGCCAACTCAACACGCCGGATGCGGCGGTTTGCCGGATGCGTCTGGTTTTTTCGGCGCCATCTTTGGGCACGTAAATTGAAATAGTGGTCCCCTTGCCGGGGGTTGATTCAATGGTTGATTCGCCACCCAGCGATGCCGCCCGCTCCCGAACATTGAGCATCCCCAGACTGCCGCGGGTTTCGTAATTTTGCAGCACCTGTTCAACATCAAAACCCACGCCGTCATCGGCAATGGTGGTGTAAATTCCTTTTGCTGTTTCTTTTAAAGTGACCTTTATATTTTTGGCCCGGGCGTGTTTAATGGCATTGTTGACGGTTTCCTGCACCACTGCAAAAATGGTAGCTTCAATTTTTCCATCCTGCCGCGAAATATCACCGCTGGGGTTTTGGGTATCAATTTCAAGCGAGAGCCGGGTGTTGGGGCCGGCATCTTTTTGCCGCCGGTCAAGAAAAACCTGAAGGGCCGCACCCAGGCCTTGTGTTTCAAGCACCAGCGGGCGCAGTTCAAACAGCAGGGTGCGCATCTGGTGGCTGGCTCGCGAGGCCAGGTCGGCCATTTCTTCCAGCGTGGGCGGTAGCAACGACGGGTCTTTTTCTAACGCTTTGGCCGCAAAGTCAAGATTCATCATAATGGCGGCTACCAGTTGGGTGGGGCCATCGTGCAGGTCATTGGCCAGCCGTTTGCGGGCTTCCTGCTCGGCCTGGATGCTGCGGGTGTGTTCTGCTTCAAGGCTTTCATACAGGCGGGCGTTTTCAATGGCAATGGCGGCGTAAGCAGCAATGGAACTGAGCAAATCCACATCACGCTGGGTAAAATTGCCGGTTTTTTTGTTGAGCACTTGCAATACACCCACCACCTGATCTCGCAAAATCAGCGGAACGCACAAAATGTTGCGGGTGTGAAAATGGGTTTTTTGATCAACCTGTTTAAAGTGGCGGTCATCACTTTTCACATCGGCAATAACCAGCGGTTTGCCGGTTTCAGCCACCTGTCCGGCAATTCCCTGGCCTTTGGGCACGCGGAAGGGTTTTACCTCTTTGGCTTTGTCGCCCAGCGCAATCTGAAAAACCAAATCGCCGTCGTTGGGGTCGGTAAGCAACAGCGAACCGGCTTCGACGGCCAGCATTTCATCAACCTGCTCCATAATTGAGGTGAGAACCTTTTCCAAATTCAGGGTTGATGACAGCGTACGGCCCACATCGTTGAGAAATTTCATTTCATCGGCCTGACGCTGGGCCACATCTTTCAGGTGAGCCATTTCGGCGGCCCGGCGCTGGCTGGATTCGTACAAACGGGCGTTGCGAATGGCAATGGATGCCTGGGTTCCAATAGCAGACAGCAGCCACAGATGATGGTTGGTAAACGCATCCGGTTTGGGACTCCACAAAATAATGGCCCCCTGGGCAGTTTCATTGGCCTGCACCGGGTTAATAATTGGAACCCCCAGCCAAGATGCCACCGATTTTTGGGGGTAGACCTGGTTGAGTTCAAATTGCCGGTTGCTGTTTGAAAGGTTATGCACCAACAACGGTGACTGCGTACTAACCACCGCGGCGGTCAGCCCGTTGGGGTTGGGCAAATCAACAGAAAATGGCTGTATGTTTTGTCCGTTTTCAAAGACCAGCATAAATTTGAGCCGGTTTTGTTGCTGGTCCAAAATAGCCAGCGCAAAGTTTGAGGTGTCAACCAGCCGGCCGGATTCTTTGTAAACGGCCCAAATTACCTCTTTGGGGTTGAGGCTTGAATTAAGAACCACGCCCACATTGTACAGGGCGGTGATTTCTTTCAGGTCGCGGGAGAGGCGTTCAACTGATTTTCTGTCTGGCTGCTCGCCGATTACTTCGGCCTTTTCAAACATATCCAGCGGCCATTTTTTTGGTTGTGCATTGGGTACCGGCGGTTTGGGAGTATTTGCCACAGCATTACTCAATCAGTTTACTAACCAATTTTGAGGAGATTATAGCATAACTTGTTAGAAATTGTAATTGCCCAAAAAACAACCACGCTACAAAAAATCCCCCTGAACGGTTGGTCACAACGTTGCAGGGGGATTACGCTTGAATTTTTGGCGAACAGTATTTACATAATGGTGAGCATCACGGTGTTTTGCTCAACGGTTTGGCCGGGTTCAACTCGAATGGCGTGGATTTCGCCATCGCGCGGGGCTTTGAATTCATTTTGCATTTTCATTGATTCAAGAACCAGCACAATATCGCCCTTGAACACTTTTTGCCCTTTAACCACGGGAATCTCAATAACTACACCGGGCATGGGGGCTTTAATCAATACTTCGCCGGTACCGGCGCCGGGGCCGCGCTTCAGGCCGGCCAGCAGCCGGGTGCGCTCATCCTCAACCACCACCTGAAAGATATCGCCGCCAATCTGCACTTCGTAAAATCCGTCGCCTTCGCTCATACGCACATCGTGCGATTCTCCGGCAATAATCATTGAATACATGGTGGTGTCTGGCATCTGCTGCAAATCAACGTTAATCACCCGGTCATTCACGGTGATTTCGCCGCGCTGATTGATTTCAACAATAAATTGTTCATCACCAACTGTGGTTATGTATTTCATATATTGTGCCTCACTGGTTGTTACCGCGTATCTATTTAGATATTTCCCGGTCAAAAGCCTGTATTCAACGCAAGAAAATTATGAGGGTCCGAGAAGTAAGGATTAGGGAGTAAGAAGTAATGGCCTAATCCTTAATCCGTCTCCTGTTGGGTTCCGGCTTGTCCGGGTTAGGTTGTGGCCGGGTTACCGGATGCGCCGGTCTAGCGCCTCACGACGGCCGTACAAGCGCCACGGGCTGGGTCCGCCTTCGTGCAGTAAAATTGCGCGCTGGTTGCGTTGGTGGGCCATCAGCGTGGCTGCCACGGCGGCAATTTTCATGTTTTCTGTTCCCGGCTTTTTGTTGTACTCAAAATTCTGTTCCAGAAATGTGGTATCAATTTGCCCGGCTTGGAATCGGGTAGAGTTCATGAGTTGCATGTGCAGCGGCAGCACGGTGGCTACGCCGGTAATTCTGAACTCTTCAAGCGCGCGCCGCATTCTGAGAATGGCCTCACCGCGGGTTTCGCCCAGCACAATCAGTTTGGCCATCATTGAATCGTAGTAGGGGGTGATTTCTGAGCCGTAGTAGATGCCGCTGTCTATGCGCACGCCGGGGCCGGTGGGGGTAGTCAGGCCAATAATGCGGCCAATTGAGGGCATAAAATTCATGCCGGGGTCTTCGGCCAACACGCGGCACTCCATGGCCCAACCTTTCACCTGAATATCATCCTGCGTGTACCGCAGCCGCCGCCCCGAGGCTACCCGCAACATTTCTTTCACAATGTCAACGCCGGTTACCATTTCTGTTACCGGGTGTTCAACCTGAAGCCGGGTGTTCATTTCCAAAAAGTAGAATTTGCGATCTTTGTCCATCACAAATTCCATAGTTCCGGCCGAGTAGTAGTTGACGGCCTTGGCGGCCTGCACGGCAATTTCACCCATTTGCCGGCGCAAGTTGTCATCCACCACCGCCGATGGTGACTCTTCGATGAGTTTTTGGTGGCGGCGCTGAATGGAACATTCGCGCTCGCCCAGGTGAATGACGTTGCCGTGCATATCACCCAAAATCTGGATTTCAATGTGGCGGGCGTTTTCAATGAGCTTTTCAAGGTAAACGCGGTCATCGCCAAAGGCAGATTGGGCCTCGCGGCGGGCGGTGCGGATGGAATCCAGCAGTTCTTCCTGCTTCCACACCCGACGCATGCC
>RFJF01000399.1 GCA_003695455.1 Chloroflexota bacterium | reverse complement strand
CGCAAACGGCTTCTACCTCTGACAAAATGTGCGATGAAAAGAGGATGGTGCTGTGCCGGGCCAGCCGTTTGATGAGATGCCGGATTTCAACAATTTGGGTGGGGTCCAGCCCAACGGTTGGCTCATCCAGAATGAGCAGTTTGGGCCGGTGCAAAATAGCCTGGGCCAGCCCCACGCGCTGGCGATACCCCTTGCTCAGCTCGCCGATGGGCCGGGTGAGGTGGTCTTGCAGGGCGGTGGCGTACACCGCCTCTGAAATGCGGTCAGTTTGCTCATCGCGGGGGATTTCCCGCAGGTCGGCCATGAGGCGCAGGTAGGTTTGCACGCTCAGTTCCGGGTAAAGGGGGGCGTTTTCCGGCAGATAACCAATTTTAGCTTGCACCTGCCGGGTGTGGGTGAGAACGTCCAATCCATCCACACTCACCTGGCCGCCATCGGGTTGCAGGTAGCCGGTGAGAATTTTGATGGTGGTGGATTTGCCGGCGCCGTTGGGGCCAAGCAGGCCCACAATTTCGCCGGGGGCCACCTCAAAACTCACCCCGTTGAGGGCCTGTACCGGGCCGTAAGATTTTGAAAGATTAGAAACTTTGATCATCGCTTCCTCCGCTGATGAATGACGAATTGCGAATATTTTCCACCCCACATCATAGCACCGGGGCAACCCGTTGACTTTAAACTCAGTTCAAACCAACCTTAAAGCAACCTTAAACAAGGCCAAACGTAAAACGCCCGCCGATGTTGGCTCGGCGGGCGTAAATTTACGGGGCGGCGCACTTTACGCGCGAATTTCCCGGCGCTGGAAAATGACGTACCCCAGCGCAAACAGCAACAGGGTTGCGGCAATCAGCCCGGTCAGGTGCGGCCAAATAAGCACCAGACTCTGGCTAAAGGGCAGCGGTGTGCCCAGAATGGCCCCCTGTAGCTGGAAGGGCAGAACCAGCCCCAGCGAACGGACTACCGGGTTGAGCATGGCCACAATGGCTTCGGCGTAGAGCGTGTTGGGCGAAAAACGGCTCAACAGAGATTGCATGTGGGCCTGGGCCAGCAGCTCCTGCGGTAATCCAACCTGAACGGGAGCCAGTATTTTTGCGGCCATATCGGCAATGATGGGCCAGAAAACCATGAAGAACAGCCACACGGCAATCGAGGCCAGCGCGGCGGTGGCAGTTTGCCGGAACATAATTGAAAACAGCATGGCCAGCGCCAGCCAGATTCCGCCGTAAAAAATGGTAGCCAGCAAAAACATCAGCCCGCGCAGTACTTCCTCGCCGGATGGGGGAACGCCCAGGGTGATGATGCCCAGCCCCATAATTAGCAGCCAGATGGTGGTTAGCACCAGCGCCAGCGTAAACAACCCGGCAATAAATTTACCCAGCAACAGGGCGTCGCGGTAGATGGGTTGGGCCAGCACCCGCGACATGGTTCGCTGGCTGAATTCGCCGTTGATTGAATCAAAGGCCAGCGCAATGGCTGTTAGCGGAACCAGAAACCCCAGAAAGCCGATAAACGCCGGAACCGGGCTTTGTCCCGTGGTGAACAGTTTCAAAAAGAGAAATGAACCTTTGTTGGCTGCATCCTGTATGTTTTGTGCGGCGGCGTACACTGTAACCGCCGCCGTGAGAAAAATCAGGGCTTCCAGAATCAACATGCGGGTACTGGTCAGTTGGTCCGCCATTTCTTTGGTGACAACGGCCCACAGGCCGGTCCACGGCGAACCTTCACGTTTGGTTTTTGTGGTTTTATCAAGCTGCTGCCGTGACATGTTGCGCCTCCTGTTTAAAGTACCGCGAGTAGATTTCATCAAGCCCCGGAAGTTCAATATTCAGTGCCAGCAAGCGCCCGCCGGTGTCCAGTACGGCGCGGGCGGCTTCGGGGCGGAGGTCTTTTTGGGCCTCTACCTCAAACATGCGTTGGTGGTGGTTTACGTTGACCACGCCGGCCAGGCTGCGCAGGGCATCGGTCAGGGTATCGGGCGCGTCGGCTTCAAGGTGAATGCGGTACGCGCCGCCCAGCACCTGCTGGGCCAACTCCGGCACGGTTCCCTCCAGCACCATTTTGCCTTTGTGGAACAACCCCACCCGGTCGCACACCTCTTGCACCTGGGGCAGCAGGTGAGAGGACAACAGCACCGTGATTCCCTGAGATTTGAGGCCGCGGATGATGTCCAGAAAATCATGGGCGGCTTGCGGGTCCAGCCCCTGGGTTGGTTCGTCCATGATAATCAGTTGGGGTTGTTTGATGAGTACATCTGCCACGCCCAACCGCTGGCGCATTCCCCGCGAGAAGGTTCCAACCCGTTTGTTTGCAACATCTGCCAGCCCCACCTGCTCCAGCGCCTCGTCAATCCGGTTAGCCGCCTCTGTCCGCGACATGCCGTTGAGCCGGGCAATGTAGGCCAGGTTTTCTTTGGCGGTCAGGTTGTCGTAAAAACCAACCTGGTCAGGCATATACCCCACGCGCGCCTTAACGCTGAGCGGCTGGCGGGCGGGGTCAAACCCCAGTACCTGCACCGACCCCGATGTGGGTTCGGTAAGCCCCAGCAGCATCAGAATGGTGGTGGTTTTGCCGGAGCCGTTAGGCCCCAGCAGGCCAAACACTTCGCCCTGATGGATTTTCAGGTTCAGGTTGTCAACCGCCGTAAATTTTTTGTACCGTTTGGTGAGGTTGTTACTCTTGAGCACAACTTCGGCCATAGCGCACCTCCTTTCCGTTTACCGGCGGCCAAAGCGGGTTACAGCCAGGCCAATCACCACCACCGCCACCGCAATTAACCCGACGCCGACAATACCCCACATGGTTGAGGTCAGCACGGTAATCCGGAAATCGGCGGATTCTGCGGCACCGTCTTCCGGCGTGGCTTTGAAGGTGACCATGTAGTCGCCGGCAATGGCCTGATCGGCGGGTTTCAGGTGCGTGGTCACTTCAATCTGTTTGCCGGCGGCAAGTTCTGTGATTTTGTCCGGCTCAAAGTTCACCTCCCAGCCGTTGGGGGCCTTCGCCGATAATTTTACGTTTCTGACGGGGGCCGTGCCGGTATTTTTTACAATCATGGTCATGGGGGTAGAGTCTCCGGCGTATGCTTCGGCTGACAGTCGCCCGTCCGGGGCGGTGACGTTGAGTTTGGGTTGGCCGGTAACTTCTGCGGTTAACGCCATTTGAGCCTGCACGTTATCGCCCTGGGCCAGCACATTGATGGGGTAGCTATCGGCCGGAAGTTCGGCGTAGGCTTTGGCTTCTACCGTAATCCGTTTGGTTTCGCCGGCATTTACGGGGATGCTGGTTACATCTTTGCCGCTGAGTTTAAAATTTACCTGAAAGCCCGGCGGCGCGTCGGCAATGAGGTTCACAGTTAAATCGTCATCGCCTTCATTTTTCAGCTTGACATCGTAGCGGAACGACGAGTTCAGCGTGCCGCGCAGGGTTGGCAAATCGGTGCTGAAGGCGAGGTGCGCGGGTACTTTGTCTTTGATGATTAGCTCAATGGGCAAAACACTTTTTTGGCCTTCGCCGGTGGCAATAACGGTAAAATCGTAGGTACCGCCGGCAACATCGGCAGGCGGGTCTACCCGTAATTTGATTTTGGTGTCTTCTTCCGGTTCAACATAGGCCGCGCGAATGTTGTCGCCGCCGCCCTTGAACGAGGCGTTCCACCCTGCGGGCAGGTCCTGCACTTCCAGTTTGACGGTTTGGGGTTGTTCCTGGGTGCGGAGTGTCAGGTCAATGTTAACGGTTTCGCCCAGCGCCACTTCCTGAATGGGGTAACGGGTAAATAATGTGAGGTCCGGCGCAACAGACCGGGTTGTGCCGCCGCCCTGGGCAAATGTGGGCGCCGCTGCAAACAGTGCAGCTAAAATCACGCCACCAAATACAAAAAACTTCAGGATGTGTTTCATTTTTCACTTCTCCTTTTTGTAATGTTTTGTTTGGCATAATTTTGCAAGCAGGCTTGTGCTATTTGCCTGCTACCAGCTTTTGTTGACGCCAAAATTATAAATTGAATGCGTGTGCGGCGTCTTTAATTGAAGCTAAAACAATGTTTAAAAAAACCTTAAACGGACGAACAAAAACGCCCGCCGGCGTTGGCGCGGCGAGCGTGAGTTTTGGGGTTGCAGGAGAAGTGGCTTTAAATTTTTATGAATTGGGTTCGCCGGCAGGCAAGGCCGGGTTTGCCGGGTTGGGTTCGTCCAGAAAATCAGATTTTTGCCATTTTGGAAGTTGGTTGACCTCATCTTTGGTAAGCCGCACAATCAATTCCGGTTCATCAAACTTGAGGATGTCCGACTCGGCAATGGCTACCCAGCGGGGAATGAGCCGTTCCTGAAACAGCAAAATGTGGCTAACTGTGTGCAGGGTTGGGTTGAGCATGCATCCCCGAACCCGGCCCAGGTAGGTTTCAAACTGGCTGAAAACGCGGGTTTTCCAGCGCAACGGAATTGAAACGCCGTCCGGGGCCTGCGGGGTTTCATCACTCTGAACAACCAGCCACGGCCCGGCGTAATCGGGCGCGCCGGCTACGTCGGCGGTAGAGGGAGAGAGGCGTCGCAATTCAAACGGTACAAGCTGCTCTACCTGTGCAGGGGACACCGTAACCCGAATGCCTTGCGCATCTGCCGTTTCTATCTGTTCCACCGGAATCAGACGCAATTGTTCCTGCAAATTAACCCGGTAGCTCAAAATTAACCAGGTTGCAGATTTGGTTTGCGGGTTGATGAGCAGCGCCCGCAAGTTGCCCAGCGAATCGCCGCCCGCGCCCAAAATGGGTTGCTGCCAGTACAGTACCAGCGGCTGCGGCTCTGGTGTGCCGTCTGGCGCAATACCGGCCTGGTCTGCGGGAAGCTCAAACAGGCGGCGCAAATAGCGCGCCGCCGCCGGCGTAGCCAACGCCATAATTACATCGCCGGCGGCCAGCGAATCACTGCCGTGGAGCTACTGAAATTTTCTGTGGTGGCGGGCCGCCGTAAGCAGACAGTCTTCTGGCAGGGGTAAATCCTGCACGCGGCAGCCGTCGGCAAAGGCGCCGGGTACAATTTTTAGTTCCAGTGGCTCTTTGCCGGTCAACCGGGCCAGCCGGAACTGGTCCGACCATTCCTGCATCTCGGTTCTGCGGCGAATTGCCAGACTGTAGGCGTGAACTACATTGGCCCGCCGCAAAATGCCCACCAGCCGGCCGGGGTTTGTGCGGCTAACCACCGGCAGGCGGCCAATATCGCGCCCTGCCATTCGCTTGAGGGCCAGCCACATCGGTTCGTCAGGGTAGGCGGTAACCGGATTTTTGGTGGCAATATCGGCCACAGTTCTTTGTTCCCACTGGCCGGAATGTTCGATGGCCCGCACCAAATCTTGCACGGTGACAATACCAAGGAGTTGTTTGTTTGCATCTGTTACCGGCAAACCGTGGTGGCGGCTTTCGGCAAATACATTTTGCAGTTCCAGCAGTGGCATATCTGGCGGCACGGTAGGCGGATGGGTGTCCATCACCTCGCTAACGCGCACAGCTTGCATCACATCTACATCGTGGCTGCGGTCTAACTGGATACCGCGGCGCAACAGCGCGCCAATGTACACCGAATCCTGGCGCAGAATATCTACCACCAGCGTACTGGTGACCACGGCAATGGTCACCGGCAGCAGAATTCGGAAGTTGTTGGTCATCTCAAACAGCAACATGATAGCTGTAAGCGGCGAGTGGATAGTTGCGGCCAGAACGGCGGCCATTCCCACCATAGCGTATGCGGCAGCCGGGCCGGTATGAACCGGAAAGTTCTGGTGGGCAATTTGTCCAAACAAACTGCCCAGCATAGCTCCAATAAACAGCGAGGGTGCAAATACGCCGCCCATTCCGCCGGACCCCAGAGTGATGGAGGTGGCAACAATTTTACCCAAGACCAGTGCGGCCAGCAGGCCCACGGCCAATTGCTGGCCGTTGAGTACGCTTTGCAGGGGATTGTAACTTTGGCCCATAATTTGCGGTAAAAACAGCCCCATGCCACCTACCATCAGGCCGCCAAAACCGGCTTTTAGCGGCACAGGGATGTCCCAGCCGTGAAAATGGTCTGCAAAACCGGCAAGCGATCTAACGTACAGGATAGCCACCAGCCCGGCCAGCGCGCCCAAAATCAGGTAGAGAAGCAGCTCCTGAAAGCTGACAAAGGTGTAGGCCGGCACGCTGAACGCCGCGCCGCGTCCCAGAATCATCTCTGTAGTCACGGCTGAAGTGACCGCCGAAATGACAATCATGGCAAAGGCCATGCCCTGAAACTGCCCCAGAATAATTTCCATGGCAAAAAAGGCGCCGGCCAGCGGCGCGTTAAAGGCCGAGGCAATGCCTGCCGCCGCGCCGCAGCCTACCAGCGTGCGGGTTTGCTCTGATGACAGGCGCAGCCGGTCTGCCACAGTAGAACCCATCAGCGAGCCGATTTGCACACTGGGGTCTTCCGGCCCGGCGGAGCCGCCGGAACCCAGCGTGATAATGGCCCCGCCCAACCGGGTGAGGATAGGTTTGGCGTGCAACCGCCCGCTAAATAACGCCACACGTTCCATAATAGCGGCCACGCCGTGCGGGCTGTGCGGGTCAATCAATTTCCAGGCCAAAAACCCTACCAGCACTCCACCAATGGCGGGCAGGGCTACCAATGCGTAGCGGCCCAACCCAATGTTAACCAGCAAGGGTTGCAGCCCCTCAAAGAAGAAATCGCTGCTCAGGTTGATGAGTTCATGCAGCAAAATCGTTGTCAAGCCGCCCAGCAAGCCAACCAGAATGGAGACCAGTACCATATAAAACTGGCGGTAGGTGTAACGCTGTTCAAATCTGGCTAATTGATAACGCTGCCAATATGTTGACAGTTTGGCTATGTATTGATTCATAGAGTTGGCACCTTTGTTTGAATTTTCAGGCCAGGGCGCTTTCTTCGCCGGAATCCCGCACAAAAATGCAGGATGAATCGGTGGCAGTAACCATATTGTTGACAAACTGAAGGTTAATTTTTTGTTGCAGGCCAAAAATGTTCAGATCGGCCTGCGGCATTTGCGGTAACCATTCTGTGAACGTGCCGGCCCGGACAAACGTTTGGGTAGTGCGCGGCATCCGGCCAATGTCGGTCAGGTCAGCCAGAAATTTTTCACCGTTGGCAACTTCATTCGGGTCAGAAACAATGGTTATCAGGTTGATGCGCCCTTGCCAGTTGCGGGCCAGTTTGTAGGCCAGCAGCAGTGCCAGATCAAGATTGCTGAGCCGCAACCCCACTTCCCATTCCGGGCTTTGGTCCCTGATCCAGACGTTGATGACTTTTTCGTACCCCAATGAAATTTCGGGGTGTTTGGCGTACAGAATGACCCCCATTTTGTTGTCTTTGGTGTACCTTAAAACCTGTTGCAGGGCAGATTCGTTGGTGTCTGGCCGGATGGGCAAAAAGAGGATGTTGGGCCGGAAAAAGGCCATGCGCAAAACTTCCATGCCGGTCCGCAACCCCGATACAAAATCGGGGGCGGAAACCAGCGCCACCCGCGAGAAAATACCATCGTTGGCAAAGGTGTTTTCAAAAGATTCCAGTTCTTGAACCTGCTGTTTTTGTCCATCCTGGTACATACCCAAAATATGCACCGAGCCGCGAGGGTAGGTAAATGCTTTCAAAAAGCGGTAACTGCCGCGCAACGGCTGGGGCGAATCAACCGGAACCAGCAGGCTGGGCCGCCAGGCGCGTTCCTGTGAGTCTGGCATACTGAACACGCGCTTGGCCGCCCATTCGGCTACGGTTACAAACAGGCCGCTGCGCACATCGCTCCAGGGGGCGCGCAGTTGCCGCCGCGACAGCGTGATGTACAACAGCACAATGACAATCACCGCCACCAGGCTGAAGAGCGGCGCAATCAGAAACATAGAACCTAAACAGCCGGCCAGCCCCACCAGCGGCACCCAAACCGGAACCCGAAACAACGGCCTGAAACTGACCAACCCAATCATTTGCTCCATCAGCACCACACCGTTGAGTACCGCGTACACAATTAAAAAAAACATGGTCATCAACGGGGCAATGGTGTTTAACCCGCCGCCGCTTAGCCCAAAAATCAGGGTAGCAATGCCAATGGCGCCGGTCAGAAACATGGCCGGGCGTGGTTCACCGGTGTCGGTTTCGCGGGCAAAAATCTGGCCGCCGGGCACAATATCGTGTTCGGCAATGGCTTGCAACACGCGTGGCGCGCTAACCAGCGAATTAAGCGCCGCCGAAAAGGTGGCGGCCAGAATACCGGCCATCACAGCCCAGCCAAACGCGGCGCGGTCTACCATAATGGTGACATTGGTAATTAGCTCGGTGGGCGTGGCTACCCGCGATACCCAGTAGGCCAGCGCCAGATAAACAATCATGGTAATGAAAATACCGGCCATTACCCCAATGGGGATGCTCCGGCGCGGATTTTTGAGCGTTCCCGACATATTTACCCCGGTGAGAATGCCCGTAACCGCCGGGAAGAACACCGCAAATACACCCCAGAAACTGACATCTGCAAAAGTGCCCCACATTTGCGGGGTTTGGGTAAACCCGCCGCCAAAGCGTTCAAAGCTGCCCAAAAAAATTGAAAATAGCGAGAGAAGAATGATAAACAGAATGGGGTACCGCACACGGACAGCCAGGTTAACGCTAACGTAAGCAATGGCAAAACAGAGGCCATAACCCACAAAAACTACCAGCCACGTGGGGTGCGAGGGGAATATCCGCTGCCAGCCTTCGCTGAAGGCAAAAATGTAAAAGGCCACGGAGATGGCCTGGGCCAGATAAAACGGCACGCTCACGCTGCCGCCTACCTCTAGCCCCAGTGATTGCGAGATAATTGAAAACGCGCCGCCGGCCCGCACTCGAATATTGGTGGCGACCGAGGAAATAGACAACCCGGTGAGGATGGTGATGAAATTTGCCAGCAAGATAACAGCAATTCCGCCCAGTAACCCGGCATTGCCCACCACCCAGCCGGTGCGCAAATACATCACCGCGCCCATAATGGTCAGCAGGGTGGGCATAAATACGCCGTCAAATGTGCCAAATTTTCCGTTTTCTTCTTGTCCAAGAAACGAAAAGATGGACCGAATATTCTCAATCACCGTTTAATATTTCCTGATTTTTTAACAGTGGTTGTTCTCCCCGCAGACATTGGTGGAGTTTTTCTGAGTCTTTGGTACGAATAAACGCAGTAATGTGGTCGCCGGGCTGGAATTTGGTGTGGCCGTGTGGAATGAGTACCCGGCCATCACGCCGGATGGAAATGAGAATGCACTCATCAGGCAGCTTGCCGGCCAACTCGCTAACAGATTTGCCCACGGCCCGGTCGTTGTTGGTGAGGGTAATGTCTATAAATTCGGTGCCATCAATGTTGCGCAATTGCATACGGCGGGTGTGATGCTGTTTCTTTGCCCGGCGTGAAAGGGCCAGAGTGTAGGATCGAATAATGTCAGCGCGCCGCACCATTCCCACCAAATGGGCGGGGTTTTCGCGCGCAACTACCGGCATTCTACCCAATCCGCGCGTGCTCATACGGGCCAGCACTTCATCAATTGTTTCATCCGGGTAGGCCAGCACCAGTTTTGAACGAGGCGTGCCGATTTCGGACACGGTGGTTTGCCGCGATACATTGGCGGCCAGCGCCCGGTCCACATCGGTAACGGTTACAATGCCCCACAGTTCGCCGTTGCGGTCCAGTACCGGCAGGCCGTGGTGGTGGGTGCGAGACAGTAAGTCCAGCAGTTCGCTCAGGGTTAAATCCGGGGATACGGTATCAAGATTGGTCCGCATCACCTCGTCAACAGACACACTTTGCAGCACGTCCACGTCCCGGCCGGATTTTAGCTGGATGCCGCGTCGCACCAGTTTGAGCGTGTAAATATTTTCTTTGCGTAACCGTTCTGAAATGAGTGTGCTGATGACGGTGGCAAACATCAGCGGCAGAATCAGCCGGTAATCGCCGGACATTTCAAACACAATGATTACGCCGGTAATGGGGGCGTGGGTGGCGGCGGCAAACAGGGCAGCCATTCCCACCAGCGCGTATGCTCCGTATGGAGCGGTAATGGCCGGGAAAAAATAGTGAGCCATTGAACCAAACGCGCCGCCCAGCATGGCCCCCATATACAGCGACGGGGCAAATACGCCGCCGGAGTTTCCGGAACCCAGCGTAAAATTGGTAGCCAGCATTTTACCAAATACCAGCAGCGCCATCATCGGCCACAACAAGTCTCCGTGCAGAGCCTGCTCAATAAATTCCAGGCCAGACCCCAGTACGTCCGGTAAAAAAAGTGCCAACGCGCCCAACATCAGGCCGCCTACCGCCGGTTTGGCCCATTCTGCAAATTTCCATTCATCAAATTTGTCTTCAAACCAGTACAGGCTGGTAACAAACAGCCACGCGCCCAACGCGCAGAGTACTCCCAAAATTGTGTAAAATACAATTTCCCAGGGGCTAATCATGCTGTAGCTGGGTACGGCAAACGCCGGAGTGTTGCCCAAAAACTGGCGGCTGACAATACTGGCGGTTACAGCGCAAATGACTACGTTGCCAAAGTAGCTGGTGGTGAATTCGCCTAAAATTACCTCCATAGCAAAAATGGTGCCGGCAATGGGCGCATTAAAAACCGCGGCAATGCCCGCCGCCGCGCCACAGGCCACCAGGCTGCGAATACGCTCGGTGGACAGGTGGAAGAATTGCCCCGTTACCGACCCCAGCGCCGACCCGATTTGCACAATTGGCCCTTCACGTCCGGCCGAGCCGCCGCTGCCAATGCAGGCCGCCGATGCCAGCGCCTCGATAACCACCACCTGTGGCCGAATCCGCCCGCCGCGCAGGGCAAT
>RFJF01000398.1 GCA_003695455.1 Chloroflexota bacterium | reverse complement strand
TGCAACCTCGGCCGAATACGTGGTAGAAATTTACAGCGGGCTGATGACCTACGATCAGGATTTGAACCTGATTCCCGACGTGGCCGAAAGTTATGAAATTTCTGACGACGGGCTGGTGTACACCTTTAAAATTCGGGACAACGCTGTATTTCAAAACGGAAAACCCATCACCGCCAACGATTTCAAATATTCGCTGGAACGGGCCTGCGACCCGGCTACCGGTTCTCACACCGCCGATACCTACCTGGGCGACATCATCGGTTGCCGCTCAAAATTGCAAAATGAAGCCGAAACCGTGAAAGGCGTGCAGGTGATTGATGACCACACGCTGGAAATTACCATTGATGAGCCAAAAGGGTTCTTTTTGGCAAAACTCACCTACCCCACCGCCTACGTGCTGGATCAGGAAAACGTAGAAAGTGACCCCGAATGGTATCTTGCGCCCAACGGCAGCGGCCCCTTTATTCTGGACACCTACGCCCCCAATGAAGGCGCTATTATTTTGGCCCGCAATGACAACTACTACCGGGACCCCAAACCCACACTCGAGCGCGTAATTTACGTGGTCAACGCCCCGGTCAACACCATGACCGGCTACGAGGAAGGGCTGGCCCAGCTTGGCCTGCCAGACGCCACCTTCGACGCCATTCCGGTAGGGGTAGCCAACATGGCCCAGGTTACAGACCCCAACAATCCACTCAGCAAAGATTTGCAAACCACCAACTCGCTCAGTGTGTTTTACATGGGTTTTAACGTCAACAAACCGCCGTTTGACGACCCCAAAGTGCGGCAGGCCTTTAACCTGGCGCTCGACAAACGGCGCATGGTCAGGCTGGTATTTCAGGATACCGTGCCGGTGGCAAACGGCATTGTGCCGCCCAACATGCCCGGCTATGAAAACCCCGACCTGAGCGATTTTGAGTTTGACCCCGAACGGGCGCTGGAACTGATTGCCGAATCATCCTACGGCGATGTGACCGAACTGCCGGAAATTACACTCAATGTGAGCGGCACGGGCGGCAACGTAGGCCAGCTTGTTGAAGCCATGGTAGAAAGCTACAAGCAAAATCTGGGCGTTGAAGTGGCGGTTGAACAAACCCCGTGGCCTGAATTTCTGGCCGATTTGAACAGCCCCCAACCCAGCTACCAGGCCTACCAGCTTGGCTGGATTGCCGATTACCCGGACCCGCAGAATTTTCTGGAAGTGCTGTTCCACACAGAAAGCTCGCAAAATCACGGCGGCTACAGCAACCCCAATGTGGACGCCCTGCTGGACCAGGCTCGCGGCGCGCAGGACCCGCAGGAACGGCTGGCCCTGTACCAACAAGCCGAGCAGCTTATTCTGGAAGATGCGGCCTGGGTTCCCCTTTACTTTGATGTAGAAAACTGGCTGGTTAAACCCTACGTGCAGGGCTTCAAAATCCCGCCGATAAAAATCCCAAAATTCCAGTACGTTTCAATTCTGGCCGAAGAATAAACCATCAAACATTTTGCGGCCGGTGGGCCGGCAAAATTTACAGGACACATCAAAACCAACTGAGAGGATTTGAATGGCACCGTTACTTCAAGTAAAAAATCTTCAAACCCAGTTTTTTACCCAGGATGGCGTGGTCAAAGCCGTCAACGGCATTAGCTATGAACTGAACAAAGGCGAAACGCTGGGCATTGTGGGCGAAAGCGGCTCCGGCAAAAGCGTGGGGGTAATGTCGGTGATGCGGCTTATTCCATCGCCGCCGGGCAAAATTGTGGGCGGCGAAGTGCTGTTTGAAGGCCGCGACCTGCTCAAAGTCAGCGAAGACGAAATCCGCAGTATTCGCGGCAACAAAATTGCCATGATTTTTCAGGACCCCATGACCTCGCTCAACCCGGTTATTCCCATTGGCAAGCAAATTTCAGAAGCGCTGGAACTGCACCTGGGCATGGACAAAAAACAGGCCAAAGCCCGCACCATAGAACTGCTGGAAATGGTGGGCATTCCCTCGGCCGCCGACCGGGTGGGCAACTACCCGCACCAGTTTTCCGGCGGTATGCGCCAGCGGGTGATGATTGCCATGGGCTTAAGCTGCAACCCGCAACTGCTCATTGCCGACGAGCCAACCACCGCCCTTGATGTGACCATTCAGGCCCAGATTACAGACCTGGTTAACCGCCTGCGAGAAGAAATTGGCATGGCCATTATCTGGATTACCCACGATTTGGGTGTGGTAGCCGGGCTGGCAGACCGGGTGATTGTGATGTACGCCGGCCGAATTGTTGAAGAAGCGCCGGTAGTGGAACTGTACCAAAATCCGCGCCACCCCTACACACTGGGGCTGCTTGGCTCCATTCCCCGGCTGGATGAAGAACGCCCGGAAAAATTGACCTCGGTTGAAGGGCTGCCGCCCGATTTGATTGACTACCCGCAGGGTTGCCCTTTTTATGCGCGCTGCCCCTACAGAATTGATGACTGCCTCAAAGAGCCGCCGCCGCTCAAAAACATCAGCCCCGGCCACAGAGCCGCCTGCATTATTGATGTAACCACCGCCCAGCGCACTACCGAACATCCCTACGAAGAATTTTACCAGGTTTAAGGGGGAGAAAAGCCATGACCAACGGAAACGGAAAGAGCGATACGCTGCTCAAAGTAGAAAATCTGAAAATGTACTTCCCCATTACCAAAGGGATACTCTTTCAGCGCCACGTGGGTGATATTAAAGCTGTGGATGATGTTACATTCGAGGTAAAACGCGGTGAAACACTGGGGCTGGTAGGCGAAAGCGGCTGCGGTAAAAGCACCACCGGCCGCGCAATTTTGCAGCTTTATCGCCCTACGGATGGCCGGGTAGAATTTGAAGGGCAGAATTTAACCGAACTCAAGGGCGAAAGCCTGCGCAAAATGCGCCGTAATATGCAAATGATTTTTCAGGACCCCTACGCCTCGCTCAACCCGCGCATGACCGTGGGCAGCATTGTGGGCGAACCGCTGGAAGTTCACGGTATTTTAAGCGGCAAAGCCCGCAAAGAACGGGTGAAAGAACTGCTGAACATTGTGGGGTTAAATCCCTATTTTATCAATCGTTACCCGCACGAATTTTCAGGCGGCCAGCGACAGCGCATTGGCGTAGCCCGCGCGCTGGCCGTTCAGCCCGATTTCATTGTCTGCGACGAACCAATCTCGGCGCTGGATGTTTCTATTCAGGCTCAGGTCATCAACCTGCTTGAAGATTTGCAGGCTGAATTTGGCCTGACCTACCTGTTTATTGCCCATGATCTGGCAGTGGTGCGCCACATCAGCGACCGCATTGCCGTAATGTATCTGGGTAAAATTGTAGAACTCACCGACCGCGACAGCCTCTACAAAACGCCCTTTCACCCCTATACACAGGCGCTGCTGTCTGCCGTACCCCTGCCGGACCCCATCGCCGAGATTGAACGCGCCAAACACCGCATTATTCTAGAGGGCGATGTGCCCAGCCCGGCCAATCCACCCAAAGGCTGCAACTTCTGCACCCGCTGCCCGGCTCGAGACCGCGCGCTCAAGGAAAAAGGTATTGACTGTGGAGAAGTAGAACCTGAATTTAAAGAAGTTGAGTCCGGCCACTGGGTAGCTTGCCATCTGTTTGGCTAGACTGGCCGCCGGGTGTATGTAACACTATTGCCATATATGGTTGTGTTTATAACCGGGT
>RFJF01000397.1 GCA_003695455.1 Chloroflexota bacterium | reverse complement strand
GCGGTCCGCCAGCGCCGCCAGCCGCATACTGTTGACATCGGTGGCGATAATCCGGCGGGGGCCGTTGGGCAGTTCGATGGCCCGCTGAACGTGCATCTGCCCCATCGGGCCGCCTGCGCCCACAAACAGAGCCACCCCGCCGGGCTGCAAATCGGCGCGGTTGCGGGCCTCGCCGTAGGAGGCGGCAATATCCGGGCCGGGATTGCCGACGTAGGCGGTGTAGTGGTAGTGCAGTCGCCCGGCGTCAATTTGGGGCTGGCCGTCCAGCGGCGTCTGCCCCACCAGATTCAGCGTGCCCCGGAAGGCAATCAGTTTGGCGGCTTCGCTGACGGCAGCAGCAGAGCGCGGGTCCAGCAGAATAATATCGTCAAAGCCGTCGCCGCCGGCCAGTTCGGTGTTGAGCGCCGGGTAGTCGGCGGGGGTCAGGCCGTTGCGCACCACCATTTTGGCCGAGGTTGTTTCTTCGATATGCGCCGCCAGCGAGTCCGGCACGTCGGTCAACACAATCAGGGCCGGTGCATCCAGCCCCGCCGAAAATTGGTAGGCGGTGGTGTCGCCGGGGCGGCCAACAATCCACATGCTGCCGCCGCTTTTGGGGGTCAGCCGGCGGCGTTGGGTGTAGGCGGCTTCCACGCAGGCCCACGGTTCGGTCAGCGCGGTTTCGGCGTAGCCCAGCTTGCCGGGCAGGGGCAGAACGTAGCACTGGTCGGCGTTGAGCACTTCCGGGCCAATCAGGTGAAACTGGGTTAGCCCGCCGGGGATGGTGTAGCCGTAGGCGGTGCTTTTGCCCTGCTGGTAAATATCGGGCTGGATGGCCAGCCGCTGGCCGGGTTGGTACTGGTCGCGCAGGTTGGCCCCTACTTTCATCACGGTCAGGGCGGCTTCGTGGCCCAGCCGGGTCGGTTCATCGGCCAGATTGCGGTTGTACAGTTTGGGGTGACTGCCGCCCTGTTTGATGAGTTTGACATCAGAAAAACACATGCCCACGGCGTCTACCCGCACCAGCAGTTGGTCCGGGCCGGGTTCCGGCACCGGAAATTGTTCCGGGTGGCCGTTACGGCCAATATTTTCAACGCCCGCGCCGTACATATTCCAGGCCCACGTTTGGTCCGGAATTGGCGCGTTGATGGATTGGTAGGTTTCTGTTTTGCTTGACATGGTATGTCTCCATAAATTAGCTGGCTCAGCGAATCGGCAAGCCGGCAGTTTTGCGCTAAATTTTAAATGTTGCAGGCGGCAAGTGGCAGGTGAAAACATGCCACTTGCAACTTGCAGTAGGGTTAACTTGCTTCCCGCAGAAGAGCGCTCTCCGGGGATTTTTCTGTTGGAATAGCCGGGTGTCGAGGTTTATCCGCTGCTAACGGTGCGGCGGACTTCGGCGGCGGTGGCGCAGGTGAGGGCCTGTTCGGCCAGGTTGGTGGCGGCCGGCAGCGCCAGCGTGCGAATCTGCGCTTTGACGGCGGGGACGGCGGGCACGCTCACGCTCAATTCATCCACGCCCAGCCCCAGTAGCAGCGGCACAGCCAGCGGGTTGGCGCCCAGCTCGCCACAGACGCCCACCCACTTGCCGGCGGCGTGCGCGGCCTGGGTGGTCAGCTTGATGAGTTGCAGCACGGCCGGGTGCAGACCGTCGGCCTGCTCAGAGACGGCGGGGTTGGTGCGGTCCATGGCCAGTGTGTACTGGGTCAGGTCGTTGGTGCCAATGGAGAAGAAATCCACCTCCGGCGCAAAGGCCGAGGCGCGCAGGGCTGCTGCCGGTACTTCTACCATAATTCCCACCTCAACCGGCGGCACGCCGAGTTCGGCCCGCACATCTTCTACCATTTGGCGGGCGGCGCTCCAGTCTTCCAGGGTGGTAATCATGGGGAACATGATTCGCAGGCGGCCAAATTGGGCGGCCCGCAGAATGGCTCGCAGTTGCGGGCGCAGTAAATCGGGCCGGGCCAAGCACAGGCGGATGCCTCGCTGCCCCAAAAAGGGATTCTCCTCGTGGGGCAGAGACAGGTAGGGCAGGGGCTTGTCGCCGCCAATGTCAAGCGTGCGGATGATGATGGGCCGGCCGTTCATGGCCAGGGCGATGTCGCGGTACACCTCAAACTGCTCCTCCTCGGTGGGGGGCTGGGTGCGTTCCAGAAAGAGGAACTCGGTGCGCAGCAGCCCGACGCCTTCCGCGCCAAATTCCACGGCCTGCCTGGCGTCGGCCACGCTGCCGATGTTGGCCACCACTTCAACCCGGTGGCCGTCGGTGGTTACGGCCGGTTGGGCGGCGGCGGCCAGTTCGGCGGCGCGGCGGATTTGCCGGTCGCGGAGCAGATTTTGGGCTGCGGTTTGGGTGGCGGCGTCCGGTTCCAACGTGAGCGTGCCGGTGTCGCCGTTGAGAATGGCCGGCGTGCCGTCGGCCAGCGAGAGCAGTTGCTCGCCCG
>RFJF01000396.1 GCA_003695455.1 Chloroflexota bacterium | reverse complement strand
GGTCATGCTGCGCAAAAAATAGCTGATTGATTATTGGCTGTATAATAGCAGATTTTAAACTGTTGCCAAGTTCACTCTACCGATAACCGGCGCGCCAAATATCAACCCCGGATAAGATTTTGTGTGCCGGGCATTTTTTCTGAATGTTAAATTGTGGGACTTTCGCTCTATTGGATTTTAACGTTACGCGTGTTATATTAAAGCTTGGATGGCCCCGGAAAAAGGCCAAAATTTATACTATCTGATACGTTTAAATCATGTTAAGGCAGTTCTGATTGAGGTTGACTTAAACTTTATGAGCGAGTATAATAGGCCATCCCTCTCACTTATACTACCACTGGGGTCTGGGTAAACGGTAAATGGCGTTAAAAGGAAAACTGCGGGACTTTAACACAACCCAATTGTTAAATTTGGTCAATTTGGCCAGAAAAACCGGAAAGCTAACCCTTGGTGGGCAAGGTCAAGATGTCGTTCTCTTTTTTAAGGACGGACGCTTGATTCACGCATCAACTAATAGTGAAGAAGTAAACCTGGCTGCAATGCTTCAAAAGTCAGGAAAACTTTCACTAGATCAATACAGAGCCGTTGTTCAAAAAGCAAACACATCTGACCGGGTTATTGGCAAATACCTGATGGATGCCAAAATGGTTTCCCGGGATGATATTATCCAGGGAGTCAAAGGTTATATGCTTGATATAGTATATGATCTTTTTACCTGGAATGATGGAACCTTTTTGTTTGAACAAAGTTTGTTACCTTCAAAAGACCGAATCACGGTTCCGCTCAACCTTGACAACGTGATTCTTGAAGGCAGCCGGCGCATTAAAGAAGCTGACCGGTTGCAAGACGAACTCCCGGATTTGTCAACCATTGCCCTGAAAATTACAGATAAACCCCTGCGAGATGTTAAACTCACCCAGGATGATTGGCGGGTAATTGCCCAGATTCACCCCAGAAACTCGGTAAAACAAATTGCCCAAAATATTAACATGGATGAATTTCAAATCCGTAAAATTGTTTACGGTATGATGCAGGCAGGAATTGTAGAGATAATTCGTCCAGAAGGGTTGGAACCCAGAAAACCCAAAATTCCGGTTACGCGGGCCGGCAAGCGTGTGGCTAACCAATCACCCGCAGAAAAACGCAGTGTGGTCACAAAACTGATTGACAGAATTAAACGAATTTGAGCGTGTTGGCTCAGTGGTGTATATAGTTTTAACCCTGTGACCGTGAAACAATATAACCAAAAAGTTCTCATTTGAGGTAAATTTGTCTCATGCAAACCGTAAAGATGGTCATAACAGGCCCTTTCAGTGCTGGAAAAACCGAATTCATCCAGAGCGTCAGCGAGATCGATGTGGTTTCTACTGAACGTAAAATCTCCAGCGATGCGGAACGTGTTAAAGAAGACACCACCGTAGCTATGGATTTTGGCCGCATTACGGTAGATGATGACCTGGTGCTGTACCTGTTTGGTACACCCGGCCAGCGTCGTTTTGATTTTATGTGGGAAATCCTCTCGGAAGGCATGTTGGGGTTTGTGGTGCTGGTTGACAGCGTGCGGCCGGAAACCTTCAGAGAGGCCAAGCATATTCTTGAAGTATTTAAGGCGTACGCCAACACCCCCTACGTTGTGGCAGCCAACAAACAAGACCTGCCGGACTCGTGGTCGCCGGAAGATGTGAGAATTGCCCTGAAAATAGAAAAGAACGTTAAAGTTTTGGGGTGTGTGGCCCGTGATAAGGAAACAGTAAAAAACGTACTGCTTGAACTGCTGTACTCTATTTTGGAAAATATGCAAGCCGAAGAATAGACGGTTTGCCAGCTTACTTTAACAAGTGATATTAGTTCCGGTCATGTGCATACCACAGGCTAATTAACTTTTTCACCGTGTTGTTGTACATCGGCCGGAATTTGCCAGGGCGTGACTAACCCATTGCAGAGGGTTAATGCTGGCTGGTGTTGTATTGAGGTTGAACTGTGAGTTCTATTGTTACTGACCAGGGGATTGTTCATTACGAAGCTTACGGACGGGGTAAACCTGTCATTCTGTTGCACGGTTGGCTTGGTTCGTGGGGTTATTGGTTAGACACAATGGAAGCCCTCAAAAAGCAATATCGCTGTTATGCCCTGGATTTTTGGGGCTTTGGCGAATCCGGCAAACGCAAAGAAAAAGTCACCTACCAGATTGGTGATTTTGTTAATCTGGTTGATCAATTCATGGACCGGCTGGGGATAGATTCTGCCCCGGTGGTGGGCCATTCAATGGGGGGAACGGTTGCCATTGCCCTGGCAATCAGACGCCCTGAACGCGTTCAACGAGCTATTGTTGTTGGTTCCCCCGTAGTTGGCAGTTCCCTTAATATATTTCTTCGATTAGCGGGTAAACCCTGGATAGCAACCGTAGTGTGGCATATGCCCACTGCCCTTAAATTCGGGATTAAAGCCTTTTCCCCCCTTGTTGTTAAAGATTGGCCATCCTGGTACAAAATGATAACCCGCGACCTTTCCCGTACCACCCTTGAAGCATTCTTTAGAAGTATTGGTTCACTGCACCAGACAGACCTGCGACCGCAACTACCCGGAATTACCACCCCTGTTATGGGGATTTACGGCGTTGGCGACAACGTTGTGCAACCATCGCAAGCCCAAATTATTGCCAGTACCGCGCCTGTATCCCGGGTAAAGATGATGTCTGGTTCCGGCCACTTTCCTATGCTGGATGAACCCGCCGCATTCAACGAACAACTGGCCGAATTTCTGGGGTTCAAATTCCCAAACCTTAACTGATAACCAATGTTCAGAACGTATTGGCCGGTTAATTATTGCAACGTAACTGATCTCTAACAGATGAAAAAGATTATCATCCGCGATAAAACACCCATTTTCCCGTTTCACGAGCCGGCTCGTGATCTTCGCATTATGAACAAGCCGCTCTGGCTCTACCAGCGAGATGTACTCAGCGATTATTGCCGCGAAGAAGTTGAGTGCAGCTCCTTTGAGAGTATTTCAAGCTTTCCCCCTGAAATCCTGAACGGTGAAGTTGTTGTCTACCGCGATAATCTTTATTTTGATGAATTCCTCTTTAAAGATTTTATCACTGCTGCCAAAAAAACGGGCAAAGCGGCCCAAATTGCGTTTAACAAAAACGATGCCGCCATTTCATTGCACGCCCTGGCGTTGCAAGAAGGGCTTAGGCCCCATGGCAATCTTTACGTGGCTGACCTCTACTACTACCCAAACGGCAGCAAAATTGGAATTGACGACCCTGTACCTGTTGAAATAAATACCCAACCCCGCGAAATTGGATATTACCGCGTGCCCACGTACATGGCTAATGAACGCGGCGAACTGGGCTACATGGTTCCGTTGCGGGCGTTTCTGTCAATTGAAAACTGGGTTCACATTTTTGTTGCCAATGTGCCGTTTGGTCTGTTTTCGCACGGTGCACGCATTGAGGCGCAACTGGACCACAACCTTGGGTTTATGCTCAAGGTGTTGTGGCGCTCTTTGCTGGAACGCAAACAATTTTTGTCATCATCGGCATTGGTTGTTGTGGGCAAAAACACACAAATTGACCCGGCCGCAACCATTCAGGGGCCCACCATTATTGGCGATAACGTGACAATTGGGCCGGGTGTTGTTATCAATGCCAGTCTGGTTGGTAACAACGTCAACATTATGCAGGGGGCGCAATTAATGCTCAGTGTGGTTGGTGACGGCAGTTACATTCCCTTTCGTACCGCCTTGTTTATGACCACTCTGATGGAAAATTCAATGGTAGCGCAGAATACCTGTTTACAAGCCTGCGTGGTGGGCAAAAATACATTTATTGGCGCCGGTAACACGTTTACCGATTTTAACCTGGTAGCCAAACCCATTAAAACCCTGCACAAAGGAAAATTACAAGACGTAGAACTGCCGGTACTTGGCGGATGTGTTGGTCACAATTGCAGAATTGGCTCCGGACACATTGTTTACCCGGCCCGGGTTATTGATTCTGATGTTGTGCTGTTTGCCAAACCAGAACGTACCATCATTGATAAAAACGTTATGTTTGAAGACAGCGACCACCACGGCTACCCGAATCAGGGCCATATCCCACAATATCACAACAATCCAACCCAACCCGAATCAAGCCCCACCCTCACACAACAAATGATGAATTCTGCGTCTTAGTAACCGGCCAAACAGGTGCGCCTTGAGTTTTGTTTACGGCAAGGGTACACTAACATTTATGGACAACTTTGCATTTATTATTCACCCGGTACATCCAAAAAGAGACGTTCAGCGCAAGTATCCCTTGCTGGGCAAAATTTTGCCGGAATCCGCCATCCACTTTCTCTCGCAGTATTTTCCACCGGTGTATATTTCTCACATCACAGGTATTGTTTCACAGGCCACCGGCAAAGAAGTTGAAGGCTGGTTTATTGCCTGCCCGCTAACGCCCCGGCAAATGGTTACCCTGCCCCCTGCTACTGTTTACAAAAAAATTGTTCAAACCGGAAAACTGGCCCAAAAATTGGGGGCCAAAATTTTGGGTTTGGGGGGATTTACATCGGTGGTGGGCGATGGCGGCCAAACAATTGCCCGGCAGCTTGACATCCCGGTTACCACCGGCGATAGCTACACCGTGGCTACCGCGGTAGAAGGCACCCTTAAGGCTGCCCGTCAAATGGGAATTGAACCCAAAAACGCGGTTGCTGCGGTTGTTGGCGCAACCGGTTCTATTGGGGGGGTATGCGCCCAAATGTTGGCGCCACATGTAAAAAAAATCATTTTGCTGGGCAGAAATGAAAACACGCTGCAATCGGTGAAAATGTTGGTACAGGTGCAAGGGCAGCCAAAAGTGCAAATAAGCACCAATATGCAGGATTTGCAGCAAGCCGACCTGGTTTTAACCGTTACCAATGCCATTAACGCGGTCATTGAACCGCAACACCTCAAAAGCGGGTCCGTAGTGTGCGATGTGGCCCGCCCGCGTGATGTTTCGAGAAGCGTGGTTGAACAGCGTAACGACGTGCTGGTTATCGAAGGTGGTATGGTACGGGTGCCTGGCCCGGTCAACTTTAATTTTGATTTTGGGTTTCCGCCCGGCCGGGCGTTTGCCTGCATGGCAGAAACTATTGCCTTGGCATTAGAAGGACACTACCATAGTTACACGCTGGGTAAAAATATTTCTCTGGCGCAAGTGCAGGGCATGGCAAATATGGCTGCCAAACACGGATTTACCGTGGATGGGTTCCGCAGTTTTGAACGAGCGGTGACCCATGAAACTATCAATCAAATCAAACAAAATGCGCTTCAAAACCAGGCTCAATTAAATTGGGCCAATCCGTAAGCCGAAGCGCACCACTGCCGCACACCAATTTCATTAAAGAGAGGGTATTATGGGGCAAGGCCGCATTCTTGTTGTAGAAGATGATCTTGATATTTCAAAGATGCTCCGCATTTATTTTGACTCGCAGGGCTATGAAGTTCTGGTTGCCAACCGGGGAAACGACGCCCTGGAAACATGCAGAAAGAAACTGCCCAACGTGGTGGTGCTGGATATTCAACTGCCCGATGTGGACGGCTACGAAATTTGCCGCCAGTTGCGCAGCAACACCCGCACCAGTTATGTGCCCATCATTTTTTTGACCCAAAAAGATGAACGGAGCGATAAAATTGCCGGGCTGGAACTGGGTGCCGATGATTACATTACCAAGCCGTTTGACATTGAGGAACTCAAACTGCGGGTTGAAGGCGCAATCCGACGCTCAAAACGTGAGGCGCTTATCCACCCGGTTACTAACCTGCCCGCCGGCAAACTCATCGAAGAGCAACTCAAGCGGGTCAAAGATTCATCAGAGTCATGGCGGCTGCTCTATTTTGGCATCAGAAACGTCAATGCCTTTAAAGAAGCGGTTGGCCCAATTCACGTGAATGAAGTGCTGATTTTTTTGGCAGATGTAATGCGTGAAACCGTTGAAGCCCACGGCACCATGAATGATTTTATTGGGCAGGCATCGGATAACGATTTTATCATTATCACCACACCCGAGGCTGCCCCAACTATTTGTAAAACCGTTGTCAGCCGGTTTGATGACGAAAGCAGCGTGTTTTATCCGTTTAAAATACGGGAATCCGGTAAAATTACCTACAAAGATATTGACGGCGTTGTGCGAGAGGCCGAATTTATGAAATTGGTGGTGGGTGTTGTATCAAGCGAAGACGGCCCCTACGCCGATATTATGCAAATCACCGAAGATGCCGCCGAAAATCGGCGGCACAACCGGGGCTGCCCGGAATTGTAATTGCCCACATGGGCCTGTGACCGTGGCGCTTGCTGAACCTTATCAAATTAATCTAACGGTTGGCACAAAACACAGTGCCCAGAAAACCGGCAGGTGACATTAATGACCCGGTGGTTTTTGAGGTTATTCAAAGAATTGAGCCAAATTACGGCCCCCTCGCAACTTTTTGTGGTTGCGTGGGTGTTGGGTATTGGTTTAAATCTGGGCTTATTTTTGGCAGATGCACCGGCAAACATGGCGCCGGTAGTTTTTTTGCTGGCTTTGCTGCTGCCGTTGAG
>RFJF01000395.1 GCA_003695455.1 Chloroflexota bacterium | reverse complement strand
GGCTGTAAATGTTCAGCGCCAGTAGCAGCGCCGATACCAGGCCGCTGAACCACCACCCCAACCGGCGGGGAATCAGCAGATGCCAGCCCAGCGCAACCAGCAGAGACATGGCGGTGATGGCCGGAAAAATGAGCCGGGTGTGGCTGACAGAACCGACCTGCGTAATCCACTGTACGTACAGCGCCACGTTGAGAACCGCCCAAAACAGCAGAAAAATAACGATATCGGCGCGGAACAGGTTGTTTTGGGGCCGGGTCCGGCGGGCAAAAGTGCCGAATGCGCCCCAGACCAGCCCGGCCAACCCCACGGCCGCAAACAGGTTGAGCGCCGTGTACATCCACTCCGGCAGGCGAATTTGCCCCCAACCAAACGAGGCCCAGTAGGCCCGCGCAATTTCGGCGCGCAGGTTCCAGATTTCTGCCGGCGAAAGGTAGCCGCGCCCGGCCAGGTTGAGGTGGGTTTCGGTCGCCAGCCACTCGCCGTAGAGGCGGTAATTTCGCCAAAAGTACCAGCCGTTGAGGGCCAGCACCACGGCCCCGGCCAGCGCCAGCCAGCGAATCACGTTGGCCCACGAGCGCCGGTTGGCGGGCTGCCGCAGAAAGCATCGCCAGAAAATAACAGCCGCCGCCAGAAAAAATGTAGACAGGCTGCTGAGTTTGGTCATTAGCGCCAAGCCGGACAACAGGCCCAATGCCAGCGCGTGCCGGTTGCCAAATTTGGCCGCCGGTTCGGTAAATTTGAGCGCCGCCAGCACGGTCAGTGATGCCAGCGCCGCCGACAGGCTGTCGTTGCTGACCGTGGCCGAAACTCGCAGAAATTGCGGGGTGAGGGCAACAAGTGCGGTGGTTGTGGTTGCCAGGGCTAAACTTTTGGGGAACAGTTGCCGACAAATAAGAAAGGTGCAGGCCACGGTGATGGCGCCAAAAAACAGGCTCCACCAGCGGCCAATGTGAATTGCCAGCGCCGCCCGCCGGTAGGGGAACGCCCCGGCGGGGCCGTGCAGCACCCGGTTTTGATTATCGTTGATTAACGTGCGGACTTCGGTGAATAGCCAGTGGGGGTTCAATTGCAAAAATTCGGGCAGGTTGTCGGAGTCAATCCAAAAGGTGCTGGCTGCCACCACCGCGTAGTACAGCGGCGGCTGGGTGGCTTCCTGATTCCACGGCCGGCCCGGTTCGGCCAGCGGCAGGCCGCGCCCGTCCGCCAGATTTTTAACGTAGGGATAGTGCAGGGTTTCATCGGAATTTTCAAAAATGGGAGTCAGCGTGCTGTACCCCAAACCCAGCAGCAGAAACAGCGCCACAAATGCCCACATAATGACGAGCGGATTTGGTTGTTGGCGGCCCTGCACGTGCGGGTTCAATGGGCTAAACTCCTCAACAGTCCGGTAATCCAGAGCCATATTGTAACGTTTGGCAGTAAGTAGTCAATTTAGCTGTATCTCAACCTCAATTTACAAGTGAGCGTACAACACTCAATGAACAGCAAACCCAAAATTCTGATTGTTGATGACGAAGCAGAGACCGGCCGGTTTATCGCGAAGATTCTGCAACAACAAAACTACCGGATTACCTCGGTTCGCACCGGCGAAGAGGCGTTGGCATTTCTCAAAACCGATCCTTTGGTTGATATTGTTTTGCTGGATTTTATGTTGTCGGGCATGAATGGCCTTGAGGTACTCAGAGCCATCAAAAGCAACCCGCAGACCCGGCAAATAAAGGTGATGATGCTCACTGCCCTGAATCGTACCGAGGAAAAGGTGCGGGCCTTTGAACTGGGGGCGTCTGATTATCTGCTCAAACCCTTTTCCCGGGGAGAGCTGGTGGCCCGGATTGAAACCCAGCTTCAACTCAAACGTGCCACCGAAGCCCTGGCGGCCTCGGAGAAAAAATACCGCACGCTCATCAATCATGCTAATGATGCAATTATGGTTTTCAGAGATAACCATTTTATTTTTGCCAACCGGGCGGTTGAAATCGCGCTGGGTTACCCGATCAGCGAATTTGTCAACCTGCCGCTTGACGCTATTTTGCCCGCCGATTTTTTGCCGGCCATCAAACAAAACTACGCCCGCCGCATAGCCGGTGAAGATGTGTCGTCGCTGTACAAGGTAATGGTTCGGCGCAAGGACGGGCGGTTGATTCCCGTGGAAATCAACGCCAGACTCATTGATTACGAAGGCGCGCCGGCTGTGTTGGTGATTGCCCGCGATATTTCGGATCGGGTGCAGGCTCAGGCAAAGTTGAAGGCCCATTATGAACAACTGGAAAAATTGGTTGAGGAACGAACCATTGAGCTGCAAAATGCCAACCTGTTTCTGTCTGACCAAATTGCAGAGCGGGAACGCGCCGAGCAATCGTTGATTCAGGCGCATGATTATCTGGAACAGCGTGTGGCCCAGCGTACCGCCGAACTGAAAGCCGAGATTGCGGACCGGAAGCAGGCCGAAGCTGAACTGGCCGCCGTCAATGCCGAACTGGAGCAGGCGGTGTTGCGGGCCAACGAACTGGCCGTGGCCGCCGAGCAAGCCAACATTGCCAAAAGTGAGTTTCTGGCCAACATGAGCCACGAAATTCGCACCCCCATGAACGGCATTATTGGCATGACCGAACTGGCGCTGGATACCAACCTGACCACCGAACAGCGCGAATATTTAACCGCCGTACAAAATTCGGCGGAGTCTCTGCTGGGGCTTATCAATGACATTCTGGATTTCTCCAAAATTGAAGCCGGGCATCTGAACCTGGAGGATGAGCCGTTCAATTTGTGCCAGACCGTTGAACAACTGGCCGAAATTATGGCCCAGCGCGCCGCCGCCAAAAAGCTGGAACTGGTGCTGTTTATTGAGCCGGATGTGCCCCGGGACGTGCGTGGCGATTCGCTGCGCTTCCGGCAGATTTTGGTCAACCTGGTGGGCAACGCCATCAAATTCACCGAACAGGGCGAAGTGGTGGTCAACATCAGCCGGCAGGCTGAAGACGAACACACCATTGAGCTGCTCTGTTCCGTGTCCGATACCGGCATCGGTATTCCCCCGGACAAAACAGAGCACATTTTCCAGAGTTTTTCACAGGCCGATGGCGGCACCACGCGCAAATACGGCGGCACCGGCCTGGGGTTGGCCATCTCAAAACAGCTTGTGGAGATGATGGGCGGCCGCATTTGGGTTGATAGCCAGTTGGGGCAAGGTAGCACGTTTTATTTTACGGCCAGGCTGCCCAAAGTTGCGGGCCGGCAGAAACCGGTCAGTCCGGATGCGGCGGTACTGCGGGGAATGCGCGTGCTGGCCGTTGATGACAGCGCCGCTACCCGGCGGGTTTTGGAAACAGCACTGACCCGATTTGGCTGCCGGGTAACGCTGGCTCCCAACGGCCAAATCGCGCTGGACATGCTGCAAACCGCGGCAACCGGGGGACGCGCATTTGATATGTTGCTGCTTGATTACCAGATGCCGGGGGTGTCCGGGCCGGAGGTGCTGGCTGCCGTTCGTCAAACTGAATCCCTGCGCGGCCTGAAAATTGTGCTGCTCACCGCCGTAGATTCCATCAGCGAGGTCACGGAACACGCCGAGTTGGGCTGGTCGGCCTATCTCACCAAACCGGTCAGAAAAACGCAACTACTCAATGCCATGCTGTCTGCGGTAAACAAAACAACGGCCTCAGAGAGCGCCCCGCCGGATGATTCCGGCGGGGCTGCGCCCACCGTGCCGCAAGCGGCGGCACCCCGCAGCCTGCGTATTTTGCTGGTAGAAGACAACGAGGTCAACCGGCGGCTGGCCAAAATCATGCTCGAACGGGCCGGTCATCAGATTATCACGGCAGAAAACGGCAGAATTGCGCTGGACACGCTTGAAACAGACACAACGTTCGATGTAATTTTGATGGATGTGCAAATGCCGGAAATGGACGGCATTGAAACCACCGTTCGCATTCGCTCCAACCCGCGCTGGACACACCTGCCCATCATCGCCATGACTGCCCACGCCATGAAAGGTGACCGCGAGCACCTGCTTTCGGTAGGGATGGATGATTACGTGAGCAAACCCATTCGGCCCGAAGCGGTGTTTGCGGCCATCAACCGGCAAATGGCAAAGGCCGGAGACCGGATCACTGTTGCCGCCAAACCAAAAAATACGTCTGAAAATAGCGTGCCGGTGTTGAATCACACCCGTTTTCTGGAGGATTTTGGCGGCGATGTAGACATGTTTAACGAGTTGTTGGACATGCTGGTTGAGCAAGCTACCGCCCACATTTCCAAAATGAACACTGCCATTGAGCAGCATGATTTTGAGGCGCTGCGGTTTGAAGCTCACAGCCTGAAAGGTTCATCGGCCACTATGGGCGCAGACCGGGTGAGCGCTGTCAGTTATCAATTGGAGAAAATGGGGCGTGAAGAAAACCTGGCCGAAGCGCCGGCGGCATTGGCTCAACTTGAACAGGAGTTGCAAACGCTGTTGAGCCATGTGGCCGAATGGCAATCTGAGGCGGTGGCTTGAGTCAAATTTTGACCACAACCACCACGGTCATATCGTCGCTTTGTTCAACGTGCCCGGCAAACTTTTTGACAGACTTAATGATGTGGTCGGCAATCACGGCCGCGTTCCCCGAATCTACAATTTCAAGAATTGTCTCTTCCAGCCGGTCAAAACCGAACAGCTCGCCGGTTTCATTTTGGGCCTCAACAATGCCGTCACTGGAAAAAACAATCGCGGTGGCAGGCTCAATAAAAAATACATCGTCGGCGTAAAATTGCGGCGGGGCCGGAACTGCCCCCACCGGCAGCGCTCCTACCGGCAGCAGCCGGCAGCCGTGCGGTGTGGCGCCAATGGGCGCAATCATTCCGGCGCTGGCCACGGTCATCAAACTGGCGTTTGATTCCTGGTTGTGCCCGTTTTCATATTGCGAAAACGGAATAAAGGTGGCAATTTGCAGCGCAATGTTCATTTTGTTGTTGTGCAGCCGGGTGTACAGTTTGGCGTTGAGCCGGTTCAACAG
>RFJF01000394.1 GCA_003695455.1 Chloroflexota bacterium | reverse complement strand
TTTTAACATTGACCATTTTTTTGAGGTTTACGCCGGGCTGGAATTTCTCAAACCAGACAGCTACATTACCGAAATTGCCGAAGAGCGCGTCGAACTGGATACTGTGGGTTGGGGCATTACCCCTATGGCCCAAAAATACGCGCCCATTGCCGATTTTCTCAGCGAAAAAGCCCGCCAGCGGCGCGTGTCCGGTTTTGCCCGCATCACGCAGGCCTTTCGGGCCGAATATTACCAGCTTGCCAAACGTACCCTGATGGAGCAGCGGCAAATCATTCCCTGTTACGCCGGTTGGGCCAGTTGCCAGATTGCCCCCAACGGCGATCTGTGGAGCTGCTGCATCCGCGCCGAAGGCGCCGGCAACCTGCGTAAAAACAACTACGACCTCAAACGCATCTGGCGCAGTGAGCAAATGGCCCAACTGCGCGGCAGCATCAGCCGCGGCGAGTGCCATTGCCCCATGGCCAACGCCTCGTACGCCAACATGCTGCTCCACCCGCCCACCATGGCTCGCGTAGCCGCCACCGTTATTACCCCCAACTGAAGCGGGTCAGCAAATGGGTGATTCAGCAGCTCTGCATCTCTGCATTGAAGGTTTGACCTTTTGTGGAGTATATGTAATATAAATGAGAACTTAAAAACACAGATCGCTCAAATGTGGGAACATTCTGGTTGTGGGGCGCACCGTGGTGCGCCCTTATCTGTGGCGATGCCGGGTAACCCCGGAAAATAAAAAAGAAGGCAAGGGTAATGTCACAAGAATCAATTAAACCGGGTGATGATTATTTTCAGGATCACCTGATTGTCACCCATCCTGATGGAAACGAAGAAAAGATTTCGCTGCCGGCAGACGACGGCGAAATTCTGAAAGTGGGCCGAGAACTGGATAACGATGTGGTGCTGGTAGACCCGCGCGCCTCTCGTTACCACGCCGAAGTTCGCCGCACCGGCAACGTAGTACAAATTAAAGACCTTGAAAGTGCCAACGGCGTTGAGGTGAACGGCGAGAAAATCCAGCCCAACACCTGGGTTATTCTGGCCCCCCGCCAGCAGGCCAAACTGGCCGAAACCCAACTATCGTGGCAAAAATCCAAATCCTCACAATCTACCGTTGTGATGAAGGTTCAGCGCCGCGACCAGGCCAAAGCCAGCGATGTGCCGCCCCGGGCGCACCATCCGCAGCCGGCGCAACAAGCAGCAGAACGATCAACCCCAATGTTGCCGCTGGTGCTGGGCGTGGGCGTGGTCATTGCCCTGCTGGTGTTGCTGGCCGCCCTCTTTTTGGTATTTCGCGGCGGGTCAGACTCCGGCACAGAAACCGCCGGGCAGCCGGTCACCTCAGAAACGGCCGGGCAGACACCTTCTTCGCGAGACCAGGGCAGCCTCAACCAGCAAAGCACCAGCGTTGACCCCACCCCCAGCGCTATCCCATCTGGCCCACAACTGGCTATTCCGCTGGTTGAGCTTTCCAAGTTGCAGGTGAGCCCCATCATTTTTGGCGCGTCTCCCAACACTACCGAAGCCTACATTTTTATTAATGTCCGGGTGCGGAACGCCGGTAACATTCCCTTTATCTTTTCAATCAGCAACTTCAGTCTGAAAGACCGGAAATCCGGCCAAACGTTTGTTGAGGCCGGAGCCAACACCAGCGAGAATTATCTCAAACAGTTGGGCGCCATTGACCGTTTTGAAAACCTGGGGTTGACTCCCGGCGGCAGCGTACCCGGAAGTCTGGTGTTCCAACTGGAAATTGACACGTACGATCTTGAACTGGAATTTCAGGCGCCGGATGTGGCACCCGTTGTGGTGGGGTTGGGAACGGTCAACATGCGCCGCGAACTGGACCTGGCCGCCGGTACACCGCTGGCCGCCATTGATGGCGTCTCGCCGGCTACGCCCGCGCCCACGCTGGAACCCACCCCTACTGCCACCCTGCCGGCAGCCATTCCCGCGCCGCGCGTGGTGCCGCGCTCGGCGCTGAAAGGGACCATTGCTTACGCCGCCTTTGATGGTAACACCTACAATTTGTATCTGGGTGATGTTGCCAGCCGGGAATCCCGCTACTTCCGGCAGGCGGCCAGCCAGCCTGCCTTCAGCCCGGATGGGTCGCGAATTGCGTTCCACTCGTGGGATAACGCCTCACGCGGGCTGGTGACGATGGATGTAACCGGCGCCAATCCGCGGCTGGTGGCAAATTTCATCGAAGACCAATTGCCCACCTGGACCGGCGACGGCAGCGACATCATTTTCCTGACCCGCCGCACCGGCGATCGGAAATCAAACTTGCGGCAGGTTGACAGTAACACAGAAAATGACGAAGGCGTTATTCTGGGCGAAGGTGAATACCCATCGGTGGGGGCCAACGGAAAAATGGTCTTTAAAGGCTGGGGCACTACCGCGTTTGGGTTGCGCATCTCCAACCCCGATATGTCTGATGTAGAAATTGTGACCAACGCCGAAAACGACACCGCCCCCTCGCTGTCACCGGATGGCTCAAAAATTGCGTTTATGTCGCGGCGTGAAGGCTCTAACTGGGATATTTACACCGCCAATACCGACGGCTCTAACCTGCGGCGTCTGACGCAGGATAACGCGCAGGATGGCCTGCCGGCCTGGTCGCCCGACGGCAACGCCATCGCTTTTGTCAGCGACCGGGGCGGTGTGTGGGCCGTGTGGGTTATGACCCCCGACGGCAAAGGAATCAGCCAGCTCTTCACCATGGAAGGCGCTGCCGACGGCTTTGTGGGCAATGATAACTACGCCAGTCGCGGCTGGGCCGAAGAACGCATCAGTTGGACCAGCCAGAAACTGGTTGAGTAAAACTCAACACCGGCGGATTATCTCATTT
>RFJF01000393.1 GCA_003695455.1 Chloroflexota bacterium | reverse complement strand
GTCGCGCTTCAGCGCCGCCGCGTCGGCGTAATCGGGGTCTTCGGATAAAATTTCATCCAGCTTGGCCACCGCCAATTCAATATTGCCGGTTTCAATGGCAGATTGCGCTTCTGCGTACAGATTCTTCAACCGTTCTCTGACCGCTTCATTGCCGTCGCCGGAAACCTGCGTGCCGGTTCCAAATATGGCAAACCCAATCACAATAATCAGCAGTAGCCCAACAAAAACAGCGCCCCAGCGCAATACAGTACCCGACCCGGGTTCATTAAAGGCATTTACAACTTTTTGCAAAAATGGGGGGTTGCTAAAATTTTTGGCCTGCCGGAGTAAGTGGTTCACCTGTTCGTAATTGGGGTCAAGTTGCTTCACCTCAGAAAAGGCGGCAATGGCACTATCCCAACGCTGAGTTTCAAAGTGGGCCACACCTTCCTGATACCGGGTCGCCACAAATTGCTGGGTGTTTTCTTCTTTGAGCATTTGGTGGCATTGGTCCAACAAAGCCTGCGCATCTTTGTAATCCGGTTGCAGTTCGATAATCACGTTAAAGTGATTAATGGCTTCTTCAAGGCGGCCGTTGTCCATGGCGCGCTTGCCGGATTTGTACAGCGAAGACAACCGCGCCTCGGCTTCAACCAGTGCCAGCCGGTCGGCAATTTCCTGATTATCCGGGTCAAGTTTGGCGGCCTGGCTGAGTAAATCAACAGCCCGCATCCATTCTTTGGTGCCAATGGCGTGCGAAGCGCGTTCAAACAGGCTTTCAACCATAGGCACGCTGTCGGCGCCGGCCACAAATTCACCAATATCTATCCCCTCCGGCAGGGGTTGGCCGCTGAGTACAGCCGCAAGGGCCTGGCGCAGTACGGTAGGGTTTTGGAATCGCTCTTCAGGGCGTTTTTCCAGCATTCGATTGAGCAGGTTTTGCACATGTTCCGGTAGTTCGCCGTCTTCAAGCACAATGGGCGGCGGCTGGCTGGTAATGTGCTGGCTGATGATGGACCAGGGACTTTTGGCATCAAAGGGGATGTTGCCGCTGAGGAGTTCGTACAACACCACGCCGGCGGAGTAGATGTCTGAGCGAATATCAACCTCTTCACCCATGGCCTGCTCCGGCGAGGCGTAGTAGGGGCTGCCAATGAAGCCGCTTTGGGTCAGCGAGGGCAGCGCCGGCATTCGGGCAATGCCAAAATCAAGTACCTTGAGCAGCCCGCTGTCGTTGAGCATCATATTTTGGGGTTTGATGTCTCGGTGAACCACGCCGTGGGCATGGGCGTGTTCCAGCGCGGTGGCAAGCTGGTCAATGATTTCAAGGGCATAACGCCATTCAAACCGTCCCTGCTCCTGAAGTTCGTCGTGCAGGTCTTTGCCTTCTACGTACTCCATAACCAGGTAATGCAGGTCCCGGTCTGCGCCGTAATCCAGCACCCGCACAATGTGCGGGTCTGTCAGAGTGCTGGCAAGTTTTGCTTCCCGGTTGAATCGCTGGATAAATGACAGGTCTTCGCCAAATTGAGGATACAGAACTTTCAGGGCAACCAGTTCGTTGCCCCGCATATCTTCGGCCAGATAAACTTTGGCCATTCCACCCGCGCCGATTTCGCGCAGAATTCTATAACGATTTCCGAGGACATTACCTATCAAGGTCTGCTCCTGTGGGCGTTAGCGGGTTGTAGAATCAGGATAATATCCGCAGATCAGACGGTTCAAAATATACCCCCACGGGTCTTTCCCCCACCTCATTGATTATACCTCACATGAGAATATTAAGCCAAGATTCGCGTTTCTGTG
>RFJF01000392.1 GCA_003695455.1 Chloroflexota bacterium | reverse complement strand
GTGCAGGTTGGCTTCGGCAATGGCCCGCGCCCGGCTTTCATCGGTGGGGTGATGGGGCAGATTGGGCGGCAGGGCGGGGAGCCTCATTTTGGGCTGGCGCAAAAGCTGGCCGCTGTAGCGGGTCAGCCAAAACAGACCAAAGGCAATGGCTGCCCCAAACGCCATCAGGGATGCCGGCTTGAGCCGGCGGGTCAATCGCTGTAACAATTTCACACCCGGCTGCGAACTTTGCCCAATCCGCGCAGAACCCGTTCCGGCGTGAGCGGAAACTCATCAAACCAGATGCCAATCGCATCGAACACGGCGGAGACCACGGCCGGGGCATAGGGCAGGTAGGGCATTTCTGCCATGCCGCGCACGCCGTAGGGGCCGTTTGGGTGGGGGTCTTCAACAATAATTGAATCCACCCGTTTGGGGATGTCGTACACGCCGGGGATGAGGTAGGTGCTAAAGTGGGGGGTGAGGATTTTGCCCTTTTCGGTGCGAAAATCCTCCAGCACGGCGTAGCCGTGAGCCTGCACCACACAGCCTTCAATTTGCCCAACAATCTGGTCCGGGTTGATGGCCTGCCCCACGTCGTCGGCGCAAACCACGCGGTCTACGGTGATGGCGCCGGTTTCGGTGTCTACCGTGACTTCTACCATTTGGGCCACGTAGCCGTAGGCAAAGTTGGGCACGCTGTAGCCGGTTTCGGGGTGCAGCGGCGTGGTTTTTGGGGCCAGCCAGGTGGCTTCGGCTACGGCGGGGCGTTCCTCATTTTGCCATTTGTGCAGGGCAAACGCTGCCGCCTCTTTGACGGCGTTGCCGGCCATAAATGTTAGCCGGGATGCGCTGGCGCTGCCGGAACTCTGGGTGAAGGCGGTGTCGCTGGTTTCCAGCGTGACTTGCTCAACGTTGATGCCCAATGTTTCGGCGGCAATCTGGGCCATAGCCGTGTGATGCCCCTGCCCCACATCGGCGCCGGCAATGCGCAGAACGGCCTCTTCGATGTTGGCTTTGCCACGCAGTTCCACGGCGGCCCAGCTATTTTCCTGGTAGCCAAAACTGAAGCCGATGTTTTTGTAGCCGGCGGCAAATCCGTGCCCTTTCACAAACCGGGGCAGTGGTTCCGGGTTATCGGGGTTGTTTTCTCCACGTTGGCCGCTGTACGCCCAGTTAGATTCCCAGGCCGTCCGGCGGATGACCTCTTTTATGCTGACCCCGCCGGGAATGGTGGTACCCACCGGCAGCAGTTTGTCCTCATCGAGCGCGTTTTTGAGGCGTAGTTCAACCGGGTCCATGCCCAGTTTTTCGGCCAGTTTGTTCATTTGCATTTCTGCCGCAAAATGGCCCTGCGGCCCGCCAAACCCGCGGAACGCGCCGCCGGGAATGTTGTTGGTGTACACCACGTAGGCATCGGTTTTGACGTTGGGAAAATGGTACGGGCCGTTGCAGGTCATGGTAGTGTTGCCCAGCACCTTGTTGCTGGTGTACATATACGCGCCGCCATCGGCAATTATTTTGGTTTCTGCGGCCAGCAGTGTGCCGTCTGATTTGGCGCCCCATTTGGCGTAAAGCAACATGGGGTGGCGTTTGCAGTGGCCGATGATTGATTCCTGGCGGGTCCAGATAATTTTCACCGGGCGGCGATTGTTGTACCGCTCAAACGTGCGCAGCACTGCCAGCGCCAGAATAATCTGCACGCTCATATCCTCGCGGCCGCCAAACGCCCCGCCGATGGCATCGTACACCACCCGCACCCGCTCCGGCGGCACATCGAGCGCGTGGGCAATTTGCTGCTGGTCTTCCCACGTCCACTGGCCGGCGCAATGCACGGTGATGCGCCCCTGGTTATCCAGATAGGCGGTTCCGGCTTCGGGTTGCAGGTAGGCGTGTTCCTGATACGGCGTTTGGTACACTCCTTCAATAATGACGTTGCACTGTGACCAGGCGTCATCGGTGTTGCCGGTGCGAACGCGGTAATATTCGGCAATGTTGTTTTGCACGTTGGGGTGCAACTGCGGAGCTTTGCCGCTCATGGCCTCTACCGGGTCGGTCACGGGGCGCAATTCTTCGTACTCCACTTCAATCAGGTCGCGGGCTTTGGCCGCAATTTCCTCCGATTCGGCAATGACCACGGCCACGTTATCGCCCACAAAGCGCACAATATCGCCGCCTTTTTTGTTTGAGTTGGGGCCGCACAGCACCGGCTGGTCCGGCACCTGCAAGCCGTACTGGTTAACCGGTACATCTTCGGCGGTGAGTACGTCCAGCACGCCGGGCAGGGCCTTGGCGCGGCTGGTGTTAATGCTTTTGACCCGCGCGTGTACCCGGTCTGCAAACAGGATTTTGAGCCACAGTTCGTCGGTCTGGTTGCGGTCGCCGGGGTAGAGGGTTTGGCCGGTCACCTTGCCCAGCGCATCGCGGCGGATAACGGATTTGCCGATTGTTTTGTGAGATTCACGCATCATTTTTTCCAATCAAGTAACGGGGTACCGATTCTGTTCATTGTTCATTTTGCATTGGATTCCGCGGCTTTTTCCAGCGCCTGCAGAATTTTGTAGTAGCCCGTACAGCGGCACAGATTACCGGTGATGGCCTGTTTGATGTCGTCTGGGGTGGGGCGGGCGCGCTCATCCAGCAGCGATACGCCACTCATCAAAAAACCGGGGGTGCAGTAGCCGCACTGCACTGCCCCTTCGGAGATGAACGCTTCCTGCACCGGGTGCAGGGTATCGCCGTTGGCCAACCCCTCGATGGTTTCAATTTTGCTGCCGTGCGCCCTCGGCGCGGGAACCATGCAGCTCATCACGGCCACGCCGTCAAGCAGAACGGTGCAGGCGCCGCATTCACCCTCGGCGCAGCCCTCTTTGGTGCCGGTCAGGTCGGCGTCCTCGCGCAACATACGCAACAGAGTTTTGTGCGCGGCGTTGTGAAAAGAGCGCCGCCGCCCGTTGATGGTGGTCACAATCGGTTCCTGGTAGGCTTTGGTGTGGGTGGTTGATTGGCCAACGGCGGCGGGAAAGTGGCCGTTGGTTTTGCCCCACAGCATCACCGGCCGCGGCGGCATCGAGTCGCTCTCGGTGCCGTTTGCCAGCGACTCAAGCGCCTGGCGGGTGAGGGTGGCGGCCATGTAGCGCCGGTACTCTGCCGAACCGCGCACATCGCTGATGGGGGCAATGGATTGAACCGCCAGTTCACCGGCGTGTTCAATCACATCGGGGGTGAGCACTTTGCCGGCCAAAAATCGTTCGGCATTTTCGGCGCGAACAATGGTGGGGGCCACACTACCCAGCGTGATGCGCGCGCCGGTGGCGGTATCGCCCAGCAGGCTCAGCACCACTGCCACATTCACCACCGAAATGGCCTGCGCCCGCCGCAACCCCAATTTGAGAAACGTGCCAACCTGGTCCGGGGCCATGGCCGGGAAGGAAATGTCCACAATCATTTCATCGGCTTCCAGCGCGGTTTTGCGCACGCCCAGAAAAAACTCCTCAAATTTGAGCGTCCGCGTGCCGCGCGTACTCTGCAACGTTACCGACGCGCCGAGCGCCCAAAGCGGCGGAATCGTATCGTTGGCAGGTGAGGCGGTCACCAGATTGCCGGCCACTGTGCCCCGGTTGCGGATTTGCGGTGCGCCCACTTCCCAGCAGGCTTTGGCCAGCGGAAAGGCGCGCTCGCGGCACAGGGTTGAGCCGGCCACGTGGTTGTGGGTGACCAGCGGCCCCAAATGAATAACTCCCTGTTCATCCAGCGAAATTTCATCGAGGTTGGGGATGCGGGAAATATCAACGATAACCCGGGGCGAGCGAACCCCACGTTCAATTTCCACCAGCAGGTCGGTGCCGCCGGCCAGCAAACGCGCCTGCCCCTGATGCCCGGCCAGTTTTTCCAGCGCCTCGTCAATAGTGCGAGGGGTGTAGTAAATTTGCCACATAAAATTATCCTTTGAAAACAGGATTCAGGGGGCGGGAGCCAGGAGCCGGAGACTCTGGGCGTGGTGAATCACCCTGCTGTTCTGCGACTGTGCGACTCTGCAACCCTGCCAGAAAATTATAACGCCGACTGGCAGGGGCGTCAACCGCTGTTTTTGGGGAACAGTTTGCCGCCCACCAAACTGGCGGCCAGCGTTTTTTGACCGGCGTCCGCAAAATCCACGGTAATGAGTGTGTCGCCGTTGGCGGGGGTGGTTTGCACCACCACCCCGGCGCCAAACAGGGTGTGCTCCACGGCCATGCCGGGGCTGAACTCTACCGCCGGCGCGGGCGGCAATTCCGGCGAGGGTTCCGGCGTGGTCAGCCGGTATTCACGGTCTGCCCACAAATCGGCGTACAGCCTCAAATCTGATAGCGATTTGACCCTGGCCGACAGCTCGGAGGCGGTTTGGCGGGCCTGGCTGATTTGCTGTCGCAACGCCGCGCTCGATGTCCGGCGGGCGGCCCGGCTCAGCGCCGTATCAATCTGCCGGAAAACCCGGCCAATCCGGCCGTCTGTTACATCCACCACCACCAGCTCGATGCCGTGCTGGCGGCAGACGGTAACCCGCGCATCTTCCCGCAACTGAACCTGTACCTCTTCTTCCAGACTCAGCCGCCGGACGCGCTGGCCGCGCTGCCGCACCCCCTCAAACCGGACGGCAACATTTATCTCCGGGTAGAGTAAATCCAGCTTCAGGCGGCGGTTGGTGGCCGGGTTCACCAGCCACTCCGGCAATACGTTGACCTGCGGAGTCATACCGGCAAAAATACGGGCGAACAACTCGCGCCAGCCGTTGGCCGCCTGCCAGCTTGCAATTTTTGACATCATCGCTCCAATTTAGCAAGTTGTGTCAACATCATAGCACGGACGTTCGAGCGTGGCAAACGGCTACCCTACGGAAACACTACGCAATATGGCCTAGGCAATGCCGCCAACAAAGTACCGGGCAAATCATCGCCGGTTGGCTGATGTAATCACCTGTGAGTGCTGATATACTACCTTCAACAAATCGCAATAATCTTTGCGCATCTCCTTCCTTCTTTCGCCCAGGGGTTGGCCGTTCCCACTAGCCCCTGGGCAAAAACTTTTAAACGGAACAGCGGCTCAAACGCCGCTGTTTTGCGTTGACTCCCCCTTAAGGCCGTGTTATGATGAAACCATCCTTCATTATTCAATTGATGATTTCAGCCATCGCCGGCACACCAGCCTGAAATTCGCCATTGATAAAATTCCGGCGCCCGGAGGAACCATGTACAACCAAAAACACCACAAGTTTGATACGTTTTACAACCACAAATTTGGGTTTCACATCACCGGCCCCCATAAAAAAGCGTTCGAAGAGGTTCTCCGCCTGAAGCCCAAAGTAGTCAAAACCATGGATTTTTCTGTGGATGTGATGAAGAACATCAAAGAAGAATTGCCCGACGTGTTTTTGATTGGCCGCCGGTTTGTGCATCCGCAGGATTTTGGAGAGTTTTCTGACCCGGAAAACTGCACGGCAAAATCCGCCTGCCAAAAAGGCGTGGAAATGGCCGAGCTTATTCTGCGCGAGGAAGTGAACAAGGACATCTACCAGGTTAACAACCGGCCTATTTTCAATGCCTGGGAATCGCTGAATGAGGTCTTTCCGGAGAACACGGACGAAAAAACGCAAACACTGTTTGATGAGTACCAGGTAGCGTTTGCCGAAACAATGCGAAAGGCCGGCTTTGAAGCCATCGCCTTTAATTTTGGGCAGGGCAACGGGCGCGGCCAGCAGTGGCTCAAACTGTACCCCGGCACGCTGGAAACCTACAAATACCTGGGCTTTCACGAGTACGACTGGCCCACGCTGGACCGCATGCACAACATCGGGCTAAACGGCCCCAACGAGCCGCAAAACCGGGTACCCGTGGTGGGCGAGGGGCGCGGCAACGACGGCATGTGGCGCGCCCTGCGCTACCGGCGCATTATGAACGAGGGCATTCGCCAGCGCTACGGCGACCAGCACACGGTCATCATTACCGAGTGCGGCATGACGCAGGGTGTGTGGGGCGGCCAGGCCAAAGACATTGGCCCCTGGGCGCACGAGCTGACCGTGCCGGCCGATATCCGCGGCGGTGTGGTTCCCACGCCCATCCCGGTTGAGGATTACTGGAAAACCCTGCTGTGGTACAACAGCGAGCTGATGCGTGACGATTACGTGATGGGCGCGGCGCTGTTTGTCACCGGCGCAACGGGCAATCCGGATTGGGAAACCTTTGAGCATTTGGGGCCAATTATGGATAAATTGTTCGAGTTTCAGCAGGAAGTGACTTTTGACCAACTGCCCAAGTTGGTGCCCAACCCCACACCCAGCGTAATCCCTGCCGGCACCCAACCCACGCCTAAACCAGACTTACCCACCGAAATTGAAGATGGCGACACCCTGCCCGGCCCCGGAGACAGCC
>RFJF01000391.1 GCA_003695455.1 Chloroflexota bacterium | reverse complement strand
GGTGGGCGGCGGCACGGGTGTGTTGGCGGGGGTTGCTGTTGGCGTGAGTTGGTTGGTGGCGGTCAGGGTGGGCGAAGGCGTAAGGGTGGGTGTGGGTGTCCACAGGGCGGCCGTGGCCGATGCTTCGGCGGCGGCGGTGCTGGTTTCTTGCACGGCCCCGGCGGTGTATCCGCCCTGCCGTCCGGCTAAAAAGCGGTTGACTGCTTGCGTAATTTCATCTTCGGAAACGGTGATGCCTCGGCGGGCAGCTTCTTCTTCAACCAGAATGTCACGGATAATGTCATCTACTGCCTGGCGGTTTACGTTACCGCGTTGCTGCAATACCTGCTGGGCAAATTGCTGGTACTGGCTGCGCAGAAATTGGTTGAGTTGGTCGTTTTCACCGGCCGGGGGCAGATTATTGAGTTCGGTGGTGACCTGTTGCAGTTGGTCGTCCAGCACAAATCGTTCGTACCGGACCTGGTCCTGGTATTCGGCAATAGAAATTTCATGCCCGTTTACAATTACAACCGGTTTTCCGGGTTCAATGACATACGTTTGAATCAGGCCAACTGCGAGCACAATCAGGATGAGCGCGGCTACCAGCCCCAAAGCCATGTAAATTAGCTTTTTCTGTTCCTGCTCTTTTCTGGATAGGGCGACCTGCCGGCGTGTGGGTCTTCGGGATGATTGCGAGTCTTTTTTTGCCATGGATTTCCTCGGTGTGTAGTGGAGTAGAAATAGCGAACGACCCGAATTTGGGTCGTTCGCGTAAATGTTAACTGCGGTAAATTGGCACGCAGCGCCGTTATCCTCTACCGCCCCCCATAATGCGAACGTGTTCGCTGGTGTACGGTAGTACGGCTATGTGCCGGGCGCGTTTTACAGCAATGGCAACGCGCCGCTGGTGCCGGGCGCACAGGCCGGTTTTCCGGCGCGGAAAGAGCGAGCCGCTGTCGCTGATGAAGCGGCGCAGCCCGTCGGTGTCTTTCCAGTCTATGGTTTTTTCTTTGTCTGTGCAGAACAGGCAAACCTTGCGCCGGGGTTGGAACCGGCCGCGCCGGCCACGGAATCCGCCACGTTGCGGGCGGCTGCCGCCAGACGAGCGGTACGGCCGGCTTTCGGTTGATGACGAACTGCTGGTTTCTTTTGCTTTATCTTGAGCCTCTTGGGCCATTGTTATCTCCCTAAAACGTTACGCTTGGTTATTCATCGGATGAAATGTGGGAGAATTGACGTTCAAGAACAGGGTCGGGCTTGTCTTGACCGGAGCATTGTCGGTTTTCAAAGCGGTGGTCATCACCGTTGGCCGACGAAAGATGCTCTCTGTCTCTGGGGCCCAGGATAATCATGTCACTGGCAACAATTTCGGTCCGAAAATGGCGCTGGCCATTCTCGTCTTCCCAACTGCGGGTTTGCAACCGGCCTTCTACATATACCTGCTGGCTTTTAAACAGTTTGTCGTTGCAGATTTCGGCCAGGCCGCCCCAGGCAACCACGTTGAACCATTCGGTTTCTTCGCGGCGTTCGCCATTGGGAGCTTTCCACGATCGGCTTGATGCCAGACTAAATGACGTGACGGGTTTTCCAGAGGGGGTGTAACGCATCTCCGGGTCTCGCCCCATGTTACCAATGACCATTACCTTGTTCAGTCCACGTCCCATTATTTTCCCACCTGTTTAACTTTTAACTATCTTCTTTTACAAGTAGCAGATACCGGATGATTCGTTCTGACAGCTTTAAGTTACGTTCCAATTCAACAAGTACGCCGGGGTCCAGGTTCAGGTTGAAAAGAACGTAGGTGCCCTCGCGATGCTTGTTGATTGGATAGGCCAGCGTTCTTCGGCCCCACATGTCTGTTGACGCCACTTCGCCGTTGTTGGCCTGAACAAAGTTGGTCAGGTTTTCAACAACCTGGTTGACGCCGTCTTCATCAACGTTGGGTCCCACAATAATTGTGAGCTCATAGGTGCGCATGCTGGTATCCTCCTTTCTGTGGAATTTGCCCCTGGTCCGCGCCAGGAGCAGAAAAGATGGTCAAACTGTTCAAATCTTTGCCAGCATTCGCATAATTTATCACAAATCTTTGTAAACGCAAATTGGAAAACTGCCGATGTTTTGATTCTGCGCGTATTTCAGGGTGGTTTGCCCATTTGTTGAACTTTTTCTTTGCGGGTATATTGATTGCCAACCCATCGAACCCTTGCCAAATCGCTCCTTTTTATGTAAACTTTCAGGTATGAATTTGCCAACTTTCCGCCCAAACTTCCGCCGAGCCGCCGTTCTTTTGACTTTGCTGCTGGCTGCGTTTTTTTCGCCGGCAGCGGCCGGCGCC
>RFJF01000390.1 GCA_003695455.1 Chloroflexota bacterium | reverse complement strand
GGCTGTCTGCGCCGGCAGTGATTGTGGTTGGCAAGGTTGCGGCGCTCTCTGAGGCGCTGGACTGGTTTGTGGCTTCGCCCGCGCCGGAGACGTGCTGAACCGATTTTGCTGCTCTGAGCCGCGTTTTGCCAAATGTGACAGATGCGCCCGCTTGGGTTAAAATATGGCCCATGCGCATATTAATTATCAACTACGAATTTCCACCCATCGGCGCGGGCGGCGGCAAAGCCAGCCAGAAAATCGCCGCCTCGCTGGTTGAAATGGGCCACACCGTGCGGGTCATCACCAGCCGGCCCACCCAACTCTACTCGCTGTTTGGCAATATCGCCATCCTGATTGGGATGCTACTGCTCGGCTGGGTGTTCTACCTGAAAATCAGCAACTGGGCCGAGGAAGATGTCAGCAATCACGGCTTCACCATTCTGGGCACGCTGATGATGCTGATCGGCTTTATTTTGCGCCACACCGGCCTCACCTGGGAACTGATTAACCCCATCCGCGGCCTCAAGCCACTGGAATTTATGGACGGGGTTGAGGTGCGGCGGATCCCGGTTCTGCGCCAGCGGCAGGAGTTCTGCTCTACATTTGAAATGGCAACTTTTGTAGCCAGCGCCATGTGGCACGGTTACTGGCAGTCGGCGGAGTTCAAACCGGATGTGGTACACATCTTTTTTGGCATCCCCGATGGCCCGGTTGGCTGGTTTCTCAAACGGGCGCGCGGCCTGCCCTACATCATCTCTTTGCGCGGCGCAGACGTGCCCTCGGACGAGGTCAAACGTTTTGCCCGCCACTACAAATATCTGCGCCCACTGGTGCGCCGCCTCTGGAAAGACGCCGATTCGGTAGTGGCGGTCTCCAACGGCCTGCGCGAATTTGCCTTTCAAACCACCCCGGATGTCCCCATCGAGGTCATTCCCAACGCCATCGAGCTATCTGTGTTTACCCCCCCGTTGGAACGCAACGGCAGCGGCAAACCCTGCCTGCTGTTTGTAGGCCGATTCAACGCCTTTAAAAATGTTGAGACGCTGGTTGAGGCCGCATGTCGTCTGCGCGAACTCGGCGTGCCGGAGTTTGAGCTGACGCTGGTGGGCGACGGCAGTCACCGGGCCAACGTGGAACGGCTGGTCACAGAAAAAGGACTCACCCGCCACGTGAAGCTGCTGGGCTGGCTCAACCGCGATGATTTGGTGGAGCACTACCGCCGGGCGGACGTGTTTGTAACCGCCACCACCTGGGAAGGGATGCCCAACACGGTTCTCGAAGGGATGGCCTGCGGGCTGCCGGTGGTGGCTACCCGCGCTTCCGGGTTGGAGGAGTTGGTCAACGATGGCGTGAACGGCTACCTGGTAGACCTCAACGATGTGGAAACGCTGGCCCGCCGGCTGGCCGCGCTCCTTCAAAATCCCCACGAACGGCGGCGCATGGGCAAAGAAAGCCGCAAACTCGCCGAGCGCGAATTTGCCTGGGACCACATCGCCGCACAGTACGTGGACATTTACCGGCGAGTCAGAGCGGAACATCAGAAATTGTTGTCGAACACCGTATGAGGTTGTGTGATGAAATTATTGCCTTGCTGGTTACAGCCGTCAAAAATCGGGCAACTTGCAAAAAAACACCGCACCCCTGATTTTCTGCGTCTCCCCTTCCGATTCCATTTTAAGCTAATTTCTAGTTTCCCCTTTCTAATTTCTCCTTTCTAATTCCGTATGCGCTCACGCACCGTTATCCTCCTCCTGATTCTGGCCGGTTTTTTTCTGCGACTGTTGTACGCCACCACCAGCCACCCCTTTTTTGACGAATACACCACCGTGCTGGCTGCCCGGCAGATTTTGCGGCACGGCTGGCCGGTTCTGCCCTCCGGCCTGTTTTACGAACACGGCCTGCTGTCTACCTACCTGATTGCCCCCTTTGCCGCGCTGTTTGTCAACGCGCCGCCGGCAGAGTGGCAGCCGGCCCAGTGGGGATTGATGCCGGCCCGCTGGCCGAGCGTTCTGCTGGGCACGGCCACCATTCCACTGATTTACCGGCTGGGACAATCCTTCAGCCTGCCGTGGGCAGGGGTTTCCGGCGGGCGGAAACCCGCGCGAATTGTTGCTCTGCTGGCGGCGGGGTTGTTCGCCATTAGCCCGGAGGGGATGGTTTGGGGCGGTCGGGCGCGGATGTACGCGCTGGCCGCGTTTCTGGTTTTGCTGACGGTGTACCTTGCCTTTCGCGGGGCGATGCACCCGGCCCCGGCCCGTTTTCGATGGGCGGCGCTGGCCGTGCTGCTGGCAACCCTGCTCACCCAACTGGGCGCCCTGTTGATGATCCCCCCCCTGCTGGCGGCAATGCTGGCGCTGGGTTGGTGGTCGCGCAAGCAGGCCGGCATGCCGGGGTTTCAATTTCGATTGTCTGTCCCCTTCAT
>RFJF01000389.1 GCA_003695455.1 Chloroflexota bacterium | reverse complement strand
ATGTTGAACTGCCCCAGCGCCACGTAGAACAGCTTGCTGCCGGCAAAGGCGTAAAACCCACCGGCCAGCAGGGCGCTGAACCAGACCCGGCGCGCCGGCGCGCCGGGTTCGGCGTGGGTTAGCAGGTACTTTACCAGCAGAAACGCGCCGTACCCGCCGGCCACAAAGGTGAACAGCATGTGCAGGTTGCTGGCCGCCGTCACGCCCAAATTCAGGGTAAAAGGCAGGGCCGTGAGCGCGTTCAGCACGGTCAGCGTGTAAAACGCCAGATTCACGCCGAGGGGATAAAACATAAAATCGGTGTGAAACGGATTTTGGCTGCTATTGAGCAGCGCAAACTTTACCCACCACAAATTCCAGGCGATAGCCGGGTCGTCGCCGCCATCGCCGGGCAGGTGGGTGCTGAATTGCCGTATTGTGGGCCACGTGAGTACAATCGCCAGCAGCAGATACACCAGCAGCGGCAACAGCATGCGGGCGGCGCGATTGCGGCGTGAATTTTGTTGGGCAAAAACAGCAAACATTGGCAGATACTCACAGGGTAATCGGTTGAATTGTACCATTTGCCTATATGCCGGGCAATTATATCTTCAGCCGTGTTGTGGTATAATGGGGGAGCAGCGGGGGGATTAATTATCCAATTTAAGTCTGACCCGTGCAACTGAACTTTAAAAGAAATTAGACGGTGCCTGAGCGGTGCGGCAAATTTACCCCCAAAAAGAAGGAATTTATGAGCAGCAAACGTATTCTGGTTGTTGATGATGACCCCGATCTTCTGTTTCTTGTGGCTCATGGCATCAAAAGTTTAAGCCCCGAATTTCAGGTGAGTACCGCCCCCGGCGCAAGCTCGGCGTTGCAGCAGGTGCGGCAGCAAACGTTTGATCTGGTGATCACCGATTATATGATGCCGGGCCGCAGCGGCCTGGATTTGGTGACCGAGGCACGTACCATTTCTCCCGATACCCGGTTTGTGATGATGACCGCTCACCATGATACCGGCCGGGTTCGCAACCACATCCAGGAAACCGAGGTGGATGGGTTCATCAGCAAACCCTTTATTTTACCGGAACTGCTGGAGGTCATCCAAAAGGTTACCCAGCGCGAACCAACCGGGGAGCGGGCAAAGAGTTCGGGGGCTTCCGGCGGAGCACGTCGCCCGGCCGGGCCGGTGCGCGAAAAACTGATTGAATTACGCCGGCAGACCGGCGCGCACAGCGTGGTACTTATTGGGGCCAACGGTTCGCCGGTGCAGAGTATTGGCGAACACAACGCGGCGCGGGCAGCCCGGTTATCGGCCTTTGTATCGTCTAATTTTCTGGCCGTGATGGAGCTATCTACCCTCTTTGGTGATAACGACGCGTCGTTTAAATCCAGCTATTTTGAAGGCACAGCCTACAACATTTACGCCTACAACATCAACGGCGATTATTTTTTGGCCGTTATTTTTAACGCCGATATCAAACCCGGCAGTGTCTGGTTTTATACCAAACAAATTGCGGCAGATTTGTTTGATTTACTACCCGCGCCCGCTGCTTCCCCATCAAGTGAAGAAGATTTGACCATTGCCAGAGATTTTGAAGATTTGCTGGGTAATGGCGATTAACCGGCGTAACAGCGGGCTGTTTGAAATGGCAGCCCGCAGAGGGCAAAACTATGGGTGAAACCCACGTTTTGATTGTGGATGATGATGAAAGCATATTGCGCATGCTGGAATACAGCCTGCAAAACCTGGGGCCGGAGTTTGAGATATTCACGGCCAAAGATATGACCAATGCGGTTTCTGAAATTGAAAAGCGAAGGATTGATCTGGTTATCACAGATTATATGATGCCCGGCATGACCGGCGTTGACCTGGCGCGGGCGGTGCATCGTATATCGCCAGATACACAAATTGTGCTGATGACGGCTTACGGTACATCCAAATTGCGTGATACATCTACCCATATGGGGTTTGACGGATTTATAGATAAACCGTTTGACGTAGACCAGGTGCGGGAAATAATCCTTGACACAATCAAGCAGGTCAAGTTGAACGCGCCGCCCACCCCGCCTCTTGCCAACGAAGCCGCCACTCAGTTGGCGTTTTCCAAAACCGCGCCAACGGTGAACGGTTTACTGGAACAACTTTTGATTAACGCCGGAGCCAGGGCAGTGTTGCTTATCAACGCGGCCGGCGACCCGCTCAAAATTGTTGGGCATATTGAGCAAAACCAGGCCAAAACGGTTGCTTCACTGGTTGCCACCAGTTTTTCGCAATCGTCTGAACTTTCCTTGCTGCTGGGTAACAAAAGTAGCTTCCGCTCCGGTTCCTATGAGGGTGACTCCCACAACATTTACATTTGCAGCGTCAATGAAAGCACGCTTCTTGGTGTGATTTTTGATGTGAAACTTCGCCCCGGCGTGGTCTGGTTTTACACAAAACAGACTGCCGCCTCGCTGTTGCCCCTGCTGTAACACGTCTTTCCGTCTGCCAAAATTGATGGGTAGTGCTATAATCTCCGCCGGGAATAAGGAGGGAGCTGTATTTGGCTATGAAAAAACTGTACGTGTGGTTTGTTGCGAGCCTGTTGTTACTGACGCTCGCCTGTTCGTTGGCACGGCAAACCCCGCAGCCGGTGCCGGTGCAACAATTGGCGTTTGAT
>RFJF01000388.1 GCA_003695455.1 Chloroflexota bacterium | reverse complement strand
GGGCATCGTCGCCCAAGTCAACCTCCTCAAACCGAAAGTTGAGACCGGCCGCCTGCGCCGCTGCAAAACTGGCCCGGATGCGCTCGTCATCGGGGGGCATGCCCAGCAGACCGGCCACAATAGCCCGGTCTGTGCCGTGTCCCTGGCCGGTGTGGGCAAACGAGCCGTGCAGCTCGATGAGCGCTTCGGTGGGCGGCGCGCCCAAAATGGCCCGGCCCAGCAGCCCCAGCCGCACCGCACCGGCCGTGTGCGAACTCGACGGCCCAACCATAATCGGCCCGATAATATCAAAACTAGAAACATTGCGCGGTGCAGACATACCGCCGCCTCCTTGTTTTTAAGGCAAAAAGTATATCAAACCCGGCCGAGATTTTCAATTTTTCAGAAAGGGAATTTCAAATCAGCCGGGGCGCAGGTGATTCAGCACCGTTCGCACGTTGTCATCCACGGAAAGTACTGAATCGATGACCAACCGGTCTTGCTCCCACGGCGCGTAATCGGCAGACAAGCGCTCCACGGTTTCCCAGGTAACGTTTGCCCAGCCCGGTTTGTCGCGCCGCCGATTTTGGAGCCGGGCGCGGTGAATTTCCTCGTTGGAGCAGATACACTCAATCACCCGCCAGCCGGCGCTGTACTCCACCGTCAATTTCCGCCAGCGCTCGCGGGTGCTGGTCATGCCCAGTACGCAATCCAGAATTGCTGATTGGCCGAGGCTGAGTTGCCGCCAAGCCAGCGTAGTCAGCAGTTCGTAGCCGGCAAACCCCAAAATTCGGGCGCTGTTTTGGTGCAGCCCAAAACCGGCGGTGCGCAGGGTGGCTACCAGCCAATCTCGGGCAAACACCGGAACTCCCAATTCGCGCCCCACCGCATCGGCCAGACTGCTTTTGCCGGTACCGGGCAGGCCGGTGAAAATTATCAACTCCACAATATTGATTTTTCCCACAGAAAATGAAGTGGCTGACTTTGTTTTATTGTATTGATAATTTCGCATGCGCAAAATTTAATCTTTTGCCTCCGTGATTTTGCAGGTTGTGTTGGTTTGAAAATGGTTCTTGTGATATAATTCTTCCGCTCAGGGGCGTTTTCCCCAACAATTTTCCTGCCGGATTCCGGAGCAGATTTGATGGACGAACTGATTGGTCGAAGTTTTGGCGGTTATGAATTAAAAGAGCTGGTGGGTACCGGCGGCGTTGCCAGCATTTACAAGGCCTTTGACGACAAACTGGCTCGCTGGGTGGCCATTAAAGTGGTGCCAATTCAGGTATCGCCCGGCCAAAACGAAGAGACACAACTGGCCCGGTTCCGGCTTGAAGCGCAGGCAATTGCCGCGCTGCGCCACCGCAACATTCTGACCATTTACGGTTACGGCGAAGATGAAGGCTGGGCCTACATTGTCATGGAATATGTTGAGGGCGGTTCGCTCAAAGACCGGATTAAACCGGGCCAGCCCTTTAGTTGGGAGCAGGCGCTGACCATCATCATCCCCGTATCCGAGGCGCTGGCCTTTGCCCACAGCCACAACATTATTCACCGCGATATCAAACCCGCCAACATTTTGATGCCCCAGGATGACTGGCCGCTACTGGCCGATTTTGGGCTGGCAAAAATGGAACACTCCGCCCGGCCCAATTTGACAATGCCCGGCCAGGTGTTGGGGACCATGGCCTACGCCGCCCCCGAACAAATTCAGGAAGGCGAAATTGACGCCCGGATTGATATTTACTCGCTGGCAATTGTGCTGTTTGAGTTACTCACCGGCACATTGCCGTTTGAAGGCGAAACCTCGTTTGACTTTTTGATGGCCCGCCTCACCGACCCACCTCGCAATGTGCTGGACGTAAACCCCAATGTTTCGCCGTTGTTTGTACCCATCTTTGAAAAGGCACTGGCCCAAAACCCCGCCGAGCGCTACCAGACCATGGCCGAGTTTTCGCAGGCGCTCACCGACGTGCGCCGCCAGTTGCGCAACGAAGCCTATCGTCCCTTTGCCCCCACCTCGGTGATGAGCACCGAACAGTTACAGGCTACCCGCGCCTTTTTAAAACTCACCGCCACCGGCGATCAAATTACCGCTCAAAATCAGGCCGAACTGTTTGTAGGCCGGGCGCACAAAACCAACCGCCCCGATATTGATTTGGGGCCGCACGGCGCCACCAAAGCCGGAGTATCGCGCCGCCACAGCCGATTTATCAGAAAAGACGGCCACTGGTACGTGGAAGATTTGAATAGCACCAACGGCACATTTGTGAACGGAACCCAACTGCACCGGGAACATAAACTGGAACGGGGAGATGTTATCCAGATTGGCCCGTTTAATCTGGTTTACCAGGGTGAAGATACCTTTGTGCCGTTTTCTGCGG
>RFJF01000387.1 GCA_003695455.1 Chloroflexota bacterium | reverse complement strand
CGAGCGCAGAACCTGCCGGATAGCCTGCGGGGTGAGCGCGTGCGTGTCCAGTTCCGGAAAGTAGCGGGTGGCGGCGCAGATTTCGGCAAACAGGTCTTCTGCGGGGTCATTGCTTTCCGATTCTGCCACCCGGGCTGGCGCCGGCATTTGGCCGCGCAATTCTTCTGTGGTGACGAACAGCGCCCGTCCCGGCGGTGTGTCGTAAAAATCTGCGTACGGGTCGTGCGCTGAATAGGTGGGCGACCCCTGCCGCCGGGCCAGCGCCAGCCGTTGGGCGCACGGGCCAACCGGCACCACTTTGCGCGGCTGCGGCATCAGATAAAAGGCCCGCAGTAACGGCCCGCGCATGGCGGCGGTGAGCGGGCCGGTCACCAGCAGCACATCGGCGTGGCGCGGAAACGGGGTGATGTGAATCCCGTCAGATTCCAGCACAAACGCATGTTCCAGCGCAGCCAGTTCGCGCTCCGGCCCGTGGTGCGAGCCGGTATCTACGTGATGAACCGCCAGACTTTGGCGCGGCCCCGGTTTGTCCGGGTACGATTTGTTCCGAACCAGCCGCGGATTGAGCGCCCACCACAGCCGTTGCCATCCATTTTTGGGGTATTTTTTCATCATCACAAATCCCGCGCCGAATAGGACAGATCAAAACTTTTGTTGATGAGTGGGAAATCGCCCAGCAGGTTCTCTGAAAAAACAGGGCCAACGCCCGGCCCGGACTGGTTTGCCGGATGGGTGCAGGCGGCGCGCAGCCCCTGCCAGTTGAGCAGCGAGGCATCGGCGAGGGCAAAAAACTCCACATGCTCGCCGCTGTCTTTCAGCACAAGGCAGCAAACCGGCCCCACCGTGCCCTCTACCACGGCCAGCCCCAGGCTGAACGGCGCCGCCTGCCGCAGCCGAACACCAACCTCGCCGGGGTCAAGCCGGGGCGGATCGGCAGAATTGGAAAGCGTGGTCAGATTTTGTACCGCATCCTCAATAATTTTGCCTGACAGGGCAATTTCTTCAATGCGCAGCAGAAACCGAGAAAAACAATCGCCGCGGTAATTGTATTGGCTAAATACCGGGGCGCGGCCGGCGGTGAAATGTTTGCCCAAAATTTCCTGAATCAGCCCGGTTGTGTACCCCGCCTCCGGGTAGCGCAGCCTAAAATCTGCCGGATAATCGGGGCCGGTGCGGACGGTTTTTTGCGCCGCGCGGTCAGATTGTGTTTGCTGGCCACTCGCCCGCCAGGCCAGCCCCGTGGTTCCCGTTTTGATTGCATGTTGACGCGTGAGCGTGCCGCAATTAATGAGCCGTTCGCGGAGCGGCGGCGCATGGTAAAGTTGCTTGCCCAGCTGGACAGCGGCCTGAACCACCCCGGCAACAACTGCCCGGATATGCCTCAGGCGGGGGATGGTCAATTCGGCTTGGACCCCGCCCACCACAACCTGGTTGCGCAGCAGCCGGTCGCCAAAAATTTGGCCGCACATCTTCCTGATTTCTTCTTCCTGCCAGAAAAAATCTGACGCGGCGACAGCGTTGCCGGTGTGTTCAACCAGCCCTCCCAGGGTGTGCAAATGGTTGTGGATACGCTCCAGTTCCAGCAGCAGGGTGCGCAATAATGCAGCCTGCTGCGGCAGCGAAAGATTTGCCAGCGACTCAACCGCCCGGCAGTAGGCAGTGGCGTGCGCCACGGCGTGACCGCCGGCGATAAACGCGGCCAGCCTGGCGCCATCCACAAGCGTGCCGCGGGCAAACTGGGCCGCCAGTTGTTTACGAGTAAAGTTCAGTTGAATGTTGAGCCGGTCAATTTCTTCGCCGGAAAGTGAAAACTGGAACTGCCCCGGCGGGATGATTCCGGCGTGGTCCGGGCCAACGTTCAACGTTACCCGGCCAGGGTCAGGTTGGGCGGCAGGTGATTCACCGGGCCGGCCCGGCAGCTCGATTTTCAGCTTTTGCCAAAAGGTGTTCACAGCATCGCCATAAAAAGGATGGTTGAGAAACACGGCCAGCAGCGGCGGCAGTGTGGTTGCCGCGGTTGTGTATTCCAAAATCAGCAATATACCGGATTCGGAGACGGGCGTTGGAAAATTGAACAGATCGAAAATCAGGTAGTAGGTGAATTGGGCGTTGAGCCGGTACTGTTCCGGGCGGCCGCTGAGCATGAGTAGCCGCGCGCCATCCTGCCGCAAGCGATCTGCCAACCCGGCAAAGGCGGCGGCGTCACTTTCCGGCCAGTCCGGGGCCAGCCGGTAGTGCCGCTGGTGCGGCAAAATTCGCCCGGCCTGCTCGCACCAGTGCCGGTTTTGGGGGTTATTCAAAAAATTGAGCGTGGCCGATGCAGGTTGATTCATTGCGTTACCCGGCTGTGCCGTTCAAAATAATTTGGGCGCTGTTTTCAAGCAGGTGGCGCACGGCGTTGAAGCCCGGCCCGGAGAGCAAAATTACGCCGCCGGACAGCAGCAGCAGAACAAATCCGGCCAGCAGCGCCACAAATTCAGGGCCGGTGGTATCTTGCCCTCGTAGTTTGCGGCTTGTTGCCGGCAACAGGGTGGTGGGTAAATCCAGTTGAACCGGGTCAAAACTGCTGCCGGGCGCGTCGGCGGGCGGATTGTGCAGCGAGAACGTGACCCGGTCTGCCAGCCCCAACACAATTTTTGAAAGGTGGTACACCAGTCCGCAGAAAATAATAAATAACGATGCGCTGTACACCGTTACCGCCACCAGTTTTACCGGCGCGGGCAGGTTGCCGGCGCTGATTCCGGCAAACAAAATTAGCGTCTCGCTGATGAAAATGCTGAAGGGCGGAACCCCCACCAGCGCCAGCCCCACCAGTGCCAGCACAAAACTGCTGGCCGGCATCCAGCTAAATGCGCCGGTTGGGTTTTGCACCTGCCCGGATTCCAGCACATCGCGCTGGTTGGCGGCCAGGGTGTAACAAAAACCGGGCGGGTACATGCGGGAAAATTCTGCAAAGTGATTGGAGCCGTTGGAGAGGAGGCTCAGTTCTGATTCTGACAACCGGTGCAACTGCTCGTTGTTGAGCTGCGCCGATATTTCATCCCGATTGAGGCAGCTCAGCAGAAAAGCGTCCGCCGGTTCATCCGGATTCTGTGACCGGTTTTGCGGGGTTTCGGAGGCTGTGACGGCGGCCAGTTCGGCGTTGGTAATCCAGTTGCGCTCGATTTTGATGGCGGCAGGCTGGTGGTTCTTATCTTTGTCCGGGTATCCCAGCCGGACCACGGCCCACTCCCACAACTGGCGGGCCGGTTCGGCAACGTGCAAAGTAAAGGCAGTCTGAATTCGGCCGTAAACCAGAAACAACAGCGCTTTGGTCAGCGCGTGGCTAAAGGCGTGGAACAGCGCCAAAAAGACCGCCTGCGGGGTACCCAGGCCCAGCGCAAAGGTGATGATGCCCATGTGTTCCAGGCTGTGGTAGGCCAGTAATCGTTTGAAGGGGTTGGGTTTGATGATGAAAAATGCTGCCGCCAGCAGCGAAAACAACCCAATCGCCAACAGAATGGGCGCCGGGCTTTGTTTGGCGTACAGTTGGGTGATGGTTTGAAAGCGCAGCACGGCATACAAAGCCGATTTGAGGAGTACGCCGGACAACATGGCGCTGATAGGGTAGGGGGCTTGCCCGTGGCCGTCGGGGAGCCAGGTATGCATAGGGGCCAGCCCGGCCTTTGTTCCGTAGCCCACCAAAATAAACAAAAATGAGAGCTTGACCAACTCCGGGTTGGCTTGCGCTGTTTCAAAACTATGGGTAAGTAGTTGCGGCAGGTTGAGCAGCGACAGCGCCGGAATTGCCAGCACCAGCAGCAATGTTCCCAGCAGGGCAAACAAAATTCCGGCCGAGGTAATCATAATATATTTCCACGCCGCTTCCAGCGAGACCGGGTCGCGGCGGAAACCTACCAGATACCCCGACACCAGCGTGGTCACCTCAATCATCATCCACAGCAAAATCAGGTTGCCCATCATGGCTACCAGCACCATACTCAAGTGGAATGCGTTGAACGTCAGGTGAAACCAGAAGTTGGCCCGCGCAAAATCTTCGGCGGGCGGGTGGGTGTGGGTAAGTTGTCTGAGGTGGTTCAGATACCGGGGGATGGATGCGGTAGCCAGCAGCGATACCACGTTGACCAGAAAAATAAAGTAGATGCTCAGATTATCCACATAAAACAGCGACACCCGCCCCAGAATGGGCAGCGCAAAGGGCAGCGGAAAATCGCCAAAGCAGAAATCGTAGGGCGGTTCGTGTTGGCGCAAAATCATGCCCACCGAAAAGAGCAGTAACAGTACTGCCGTTGCGCCGGTAATTCTGTGCAGCCACCGTTCATGCCGGCTCAGCAAAAACAGAAGCGCAATAGCCGCCAACGGCAGCAAAAACGTGGCCCACACCAGCGCCGGCAACAGGTTTTCCGGAAGCGTAACCACGGCTCAGCCTCCCAGCCGCCGGTGCGCCCGGATATTCAAATCGCCGGGCCGGCGTTGCAGGTTTTTGATGAAGTAAATCAAAATCACAACAGTAGCGATGATGTAAACAAAAATACTCACCGCCACAATGAACGTGAGCGGCACGTTGTCTTCTACCACTACCACGGCTACCAGCAGTAACCCGTTTTCTGCCACCAGCAGCCCAACCATGTGAGAAATAATATCGGCTTCATTGACCATCATAAACATACCCGTAAAAACAAGGGCCAGCGCCGTGAACAGGCCAATAAAATAAGATCGTTCGCCCAGTGGAACGAGCGTGACCTGTTGGGTCAGCAAAAACGCGCCAATAACCAGCGCAAAACTGGCAAACCCGGTAAAACGGCTGCCGTAGCGAGAGCGGCCATGCTCAAGCCAGTGTGACCTGGCCCGGGCCAGCCAATTGCTGATGCCGGGGGTGTTTTCCAGCTTTTGGCGGGCAAAAAACGCGGCCCAGGCCAGAATCAGCGTGAAGGGCGCAATGACCGCTGCCGGAATCAGCGGCCCGTCGCCGGGCAAAATTGCCAGCAGCCCGCATTCAATCAGCGTGAGGGTTACAATTGGCAGCAGGGTGCGGGTGGTCAGCCACAGCGGAAAATTGAAGGGCAGCACAATCACCGGGCCGGATGTTGTCCGTTGCCGGCCCCGCACCGGCAGCGACGACGTAACCGGCGGCTCGGCGGTGGTGGCGTAGGCCAGCAGCGATCTGACCACCACAAAACGGATAAGCGGAAACAAGGCTACCAGCGCCAGCGTGGGGTTGTTGGGCCTGAACAAAATGAGAAGCTGGGCAATTCCAAACATCACCAGCGTTTGCCGGTTGTAGCCGTCAATGTGCTGCTGGCTGTTGCGGCTGTTCACAATTAAAATGCCCAGCGCCAGCACCAGCAAAAACATGCTCTGGCTGATAATGTAAACGGCTCCGTCAAGCAGTTGGATGATGTGTGCCATCAGCTGTATCCTGTAATGATTGCCACAATCATAGCCAAAATGCTGAACCCAATGCCGATAAAAAAGAAATTGGGTATCCGCAGCATCCGGCGGCGGCTCTGGGCAGCCTCCCACACCGCCAGCCCTGCCGCCGATAGCCCCAGCAGCGCCAGCCAGGCAATCAGGGCCAGCAAATGAGGCCAAAAACCATCGCCCGGATGCGCCAAATGGGGCAGCCCGCTTAAATTGATAGCCAGCGTCAAAAAGAACGCCAGCCGAACGGCATCGGCCCAGTGCAGCAGCGCCAGCCGCCAGGTGGTGTAATCGGCGCCCAGCGCCTGCTGAAACATGGTGAGTTCCAGATGTGTGCCGGGGTTGTCAACGGGGAGGCGGCCGTTTTCGCCCAGCAAAATGAACAACAGGGCAAACAAGGTCAGCCACACCGCCAGCAACTGCTCCGGTTCGGCGTGCTGCACAGAATCCACCACCAGCACAGGGTTGGTGCTTCCCCATTGAATGGTGATGGCAAAAAGCAGGGCAAAAAATGCCGGTTCGATGAGCACGTGCAGAAACATTTCCCGGCTGGCTGCCAGCCCACCGGTTGGGGTTTCTACATCAAAACCGGTCAGGCACAATGTGAATTTTGCCAGCCCCAGCAGCGCGGCAATCCCAATTAAATCCAGCACGGGCAGCCCCTGCACAGAAAACACCGGAACCACAAATCCAGGTACGGCGTAACAGACAAAAATTACCACCGGCGCCCAACGGAAAACCGGCGATACATGGGGCGGAACCGATCCCTGTTTTCTGAAAAGTTTGTGCAAATCCAGATACGGCTGGTAAATGCGGGGCATTGCCCCCAGCCGCAGCCGGACAGTCACAATTTTTATCAGGCCCGGCACCAGCGGCGCCACCGCAATGAGCAGTAATCCCTGCAAAACTATTACGGGCAGGTTGATCATTTGACTCACCAAATCTGCAAAACGCCAATTAAAATAACAATGATGTAAACTGCAATGATGTAGGTGATGTATTCCCGCAAATCCCCATTTTGAAAACGATTTCCCACCCAGCCGGCAAAGCGAATGAGGTTGTACGCCAAAATGTTGTACCCGTACCGGAATAATTCAATAACGGCTCTTTCATGCTGGCTGTTGGAGTTGGGCGACAGGATAAATTTGTGGTTCAGGTAGGGGCGGTGCAGCCGGTTGGGGAGCAGGGCGGCGCGGTCGCGGTAGAAATGGCGGAACATTTGCCGCACCAAATAGGTAAACGCCTGCGAGG
>RFJF01000386.1 GCA_003695455.1 Chloroflexota bacterium | reverse complement strand
TTTTGAGTCTACCTATGAGGAATTGAAACGTCCGGAAGACAGAACCGGGAATGCCCGGAAGGTTGCGCGTAAAAAAAATTTGCATTCCTGGTTCTGTCTTTTTAAATACTCTAAATACTGGCGGATGATTTCTAAAATGGTATGCTGCCAGCGTTCAAGCGGGGCGTAGTTGAGCAGAAAGAGCAGGATGTCTTTTTGCGGATTTTCCGGGAAGCGGCGCGCTTTTTGTGCCTCTTCCTGAAGTTTGCGGCGCTGTTGTTCCAGATATTCCGGCGGGTTGATGTAATCGCGCATGTAGGCGCGCTCCACGCGCAGGCCCTCTACGGTGGGCGGTTCCGGCTCGCCGTCGGTCAGGCGCTGTTCGGTGCGGGCCGCCGGGCGGTTGATGTACGGCGCGTGGTAGTCAATCAGGTTATCCAGCGAGAGGCAGGTGTCAATAAAATCTTCCACCGGCTCGTAACCGTAACGGTCTATCAGGCGCTGTATGCGGGTGGCGTGGTTGGCCATTTCATCGAGCATTTTGCGGTTGGTGTGGGCAAACCACATATTGTTTTTGAAGAAATCAACGTGCGCCGTAACGTGGGCCATCACCATTTTTTGGGTGACCATTTCGTTGCCTTCCAGCAGGTAGGCGTACGAAGGGTTGGTGTTGATGACCATCTCGTAGATGACGCTCAGGCCGTAGGCGTAGCCTTTGGAAAGCTGGTTGTACTCCATGCCAAAGCGCCAGTGGGGGTAGCGAATGGGAAACCCGCCCAGCGCGGCGATTTCATACAGGGTTTTGTAATCCAGCACTTCAAAAATAATGGGGAAAAAATCAAGCCCGTAGCCTTTGGCGTAGCCTTCAATTTTTTCCCACGCGGCTTGCAGTTCCGGCGAAAGTCGGGTCCGTTTCATTGAGGCTATTTTCCTTTGCCCAGAAACACCTTGATGGCATCCAGAATCTGGGCGCGGTTGGCAATTTCGGCGGCGGAAACTTTCTCGTGTTCCTTGAACTTGCGGTTCAGATCGTGCAGAAAACTGCCGGAGCCGTACAGGCTGCGCACCTGCCCGTAGCAAAACATGTTGCTTTTGGGCAGCAGGTCGTTTTCAAGCACTTTGAAACAAATCTCGGTGTCGCCGTCGCCCCAGTTGTCTCCGTCGCTGAAGTGGAAGGGGTAAATATTCCACTCCTCCGGCGAATAACGCTCGTCAATTATCTGATTGCACAGCTTAAAGGCACTGCTGATGCGCGTGCCGCCGCCTTCGCGCAGATGATAAAAGGTTTCCTTGTCAACTTCTTTGGCGGCGGCATCGTGGACAATGTACACAATGTCAATTTCCTGGTACTGGCTGCGCAGCCAGGTTTCAATCCAGAAGGCGGTGTGGCGAACAGTCTCTTTTTGCTCGGTGCCCATTGAGCCGGACACGTCCATCATGTACAAAATAATGGCATTGCTCTGCGGGGCGGGCGTTTCGGTCCAGGAACGGTAGCGGAAGTCATCGCGGATGGGCACAATGACCGGCCGTTTGGGGTCGTACAGGCCGCTACTAATCTGGCGGCGCAGGGCTTCTTTGTAACTGCGTTTGAAATGGCGCAGGCTTTCCGGCCCCACCCGCCGGATTCGGCTGTATTTGACCTTTTCTGTGACAATGTTTTGCTTGCCTTTGGGTTCAATGTTGGGCAGTTCCAGCTCTTCGCCCATAATTTGGGCCAGCTCTTCCAGGCTGATGTCTACTTCAAGAATGTGTTCGCCCGGTTCGCTGCCGGCCTCGCCGGGGCCGCCCTGCTGTGGGTCGCCGCGGCCGATGGGGTCGCCCTCTTTGCCTTCGCCCTGCCCCACGCCGCCCGATTGTTTGGCCCCGTAGCGGAAGCGGGGGATGTCTATTTGGGGCATGGGGATGCTGACCATGCGGCGTCCCTGCCGGCCAATCAGCTCGCCCTGCGACATATATTTGCGCAGATTCTTTTTGATTTGCCCCCGAACAATCCGCCGGAAGCGGTTGAGATCACGTTCTACTCGTTGCATAATTGTTATTTGTCATTGGTCATTGGTCGTTTGTCACCGGCCAGCCATTGGTCATTCATAATTCATAATTCATAATTCGTTATTGGTAACTGGTTTACCCCGCATCGCCGCGGGCAAAGATGCTGGCAACGTAGTTGAGCACGTCGGTGGCGCTTTGGTCGTTGTAACCAAAATCCTTAATCAGCCGTGCCTTGACCACGTCAATTTTTTCCTGCGTGTCTTTGTCTACCACCTGGCTCACCAGCGAGGTGAGTTTGATGCTGTCTTTCTGGTCCTCAAACAGTTTCAGTTCCAGCGCCTTGTGCAGGCGGGCGTTGGTTTTGTAATCAAACGTTTTGCCCTCAATAGCCAGCGCGCCGATGTAATTCATAAT
>RFJF01000385.1 GCA_003695455.1 Chloroflexota bacterium | reverse complement strand
GGGGTATCAAACATGGTAAAAAAACATGGTGTCTGGTATCTTTTTTTAGCCCCTACATTCATCCTCTTTCTTGTTTTTAACCTGTCTGTCTGGATATTTCTCTTTGTTCTCAGCTTTACTAATTGGAGTTTGTTGGGTGAGGCAAACTGGGTTGGCCTGGACAATTTTTTTCGGCTGACCCAGGACGAGGTTATGGCCAGCGCTTTGAAAAACACGTTTCTTTATGTGCTGATGTATGTTTTACCGCTGGCTGCAATTTCTCTGGGGCTAGCCATGTTGGTCAACCGGGCCATACGAGGCATATATATCTTCAGGGCTTCATTCTTTCTTCCTGTCGTCACTTCAATTGCCGTTCTGGCCATCATCTGGAGTTGGCTCTTAATCCCCCGGCCTAACGGGCCGCTGAATTACTTTCTTGGTTTTGTCGGTATCCCGCCGCAGGGGTGGCTCATTAGTCCAAAGTTGGCCCTGCCGGTGCTGACCGGAATGACTCTGTGGCAAAGAGCCGGTTATTTTATGCTGTTGTGGCTGGCCGGGTTGCAGTCAATACCCGCCGACCTGTATGACGCGGCCAAAATAGACGGCGCCGGAAACTGGGCTTTGTTCCGAAATATCACCTTGCCCTTGTTAAAGCCAACCTCTGTGTTTGTCATCATCATTGCCACCATAGAAGGCTTCCGCATGTTTGCGCCGGTGTACATTTTAACCGGCGGCGGACCGGCCAACTCTACCACAACCCTGGTTTATTATGTCTGGCAAGCCGCCTTCTCTCGATTTGAAATGGGCTATGCCGCTGCAATTGCAGTTGTATTATTTGTAATTGTTTTGGTGGTTGCCCTAATCCAGCGTTATTACATGGGCTGGGGAAAGGATTTATATTAAACATGACCGCACAAGTCCGGCACCAAACCCCACCCAGAGTTATCATTCGCCAGGTTATCGGCAAAATATTGCTATACGCCTTAATGATTTTTCTCACCATCATTACCCTTGGGCCATTCCTGATGATGATTTCAGCCTCTCTGCAAAATATGACTTACTTGACCTTCCCCTTCGACTTCATTCCCAAAGAAATCTTTCTGAATAATTACGTTATTCTATTTGGGCAAACGCTCATGGGCCGGTGGACGTTCAACAGCGTTGTTATTACCGTCGGCACAACGGGATTGCAATTGATTACCTGCTCTATGGCCGGCTATGCTTTTGCCCGAGGAAATTTTCCGGGCCGTGATATTCTTTTCTGGATATTTATGGGTACATTGATGCTGCCGGAAACCATCACCGTTGTCCCCTTGTTTATTTTGCTGGCTAAATTAGGCTGGGTGAATACCTACACCGGCCTGATTTTGCCCCATGCCACCACGGTTTTTGGCGTTTTTCTGTTGCGCCAATATTTTCTAACAATTCCCCGTGATTATGATGATGCCGTATTGATGGACGGCGGCTCCCGGTGGCATATTTTTTGGCATGTTATGCTGCCTCTTTCTAAACCGGCCCTGGCTACCCTGGCCACCCTGACTTTTCTGGGTACGTGGAACGCCTTTATGTACCCGCTGGTTATGACCACTTCCGGCGATATGCGCCCATTGACTGTGGGATTGGCTACAATGGTCGTTCAGCGTGGTCAGGCCGGAATGCAAATGGCCGGGGCGGTAGTTGTATTTTTGCCCACATTTATCTTTTTTATGATTATGCAGCGATATGTTGTGCAAGGTATTTCGCTAACCGGCCTTAAGGGATAACCCACATTCCACCATGAAAGGACAATAAATCGTGTCGCCACAACCAAACATACTGGTCACAATACGATCCAACTTATACAAAAAATTGTTTTCACCCCAGGTTGATGCCAGGTTGCGCCAGATGGCCCAGGTTACCTATAACACCGAAGAACGCGACTGGACCTCAACCGAATTGGCCGAAAAACTACCGGGCTTCGACGCAATCATAACCGGTTGGGGGTCGCCCAAATTTACCGGCGCAGTGATAGCTGCCGCCGGCCGGTTGAAATTAATTGCCCATTCGGCCGGCAGCATTAAAGCAATGTTACCGTTATCTGTATTTGACAGCAATATTGTTGTTACCCACGGCGCCGGGGCTATCGCCCCGGCTGTAGCAGAGATGACCTTGCTGCTCATAATGATGTGCTTACGTCCAATTCATAAGATTGACCGGGGCATGAAATCAGGTCAACCATGGGGCGAAGTTAAAGCGGCCGGTATGGGACAAGAAATAGTAGGGCAGCGTGTAGGTGTGGTTGGAGCCGGGTACACCGGACGGCAAGTCATTGCCCTGTTACGGGCGCTCAATGTTGAAGTTTGGGTTTACGACCCGTATCTTGGCCCAGACCAGGCCAATCAGCTTGGCGTTCGTAAAGTAGAGTTGGCGGATTTATTTGCCAATTGCCCCATTGTCACCCTGCAAGCGCCGCCCACTAAAGAAACATACCATATGGTTGGGGCTAAAGAGTTAAGCCTGCTTCAAGATGGAGCTGTTTTTATCAACACCGCCCGCGGTCATTTAGTAGACCAGGAGGCTCTGTTAACTGAATTGAAAACAGGCCGCTTTCAAGCCGCCCTGGATGTTTTTGACCCGGAGCCACTGCCCAACAACAGCCCGTTTCTGACCCTGGATAATGTAATTACCACCCCCCACCTTAGCGCGGCAACCCGCCAGGCCCGCCGGCGTCAGGGGCAGGCGATGGTTGAAGAGATTGAACGTTTCTTCACGGGCAAACCCCTTCAGTACCAGATTACCCGCGAAAAGTTGGACATAATAGCATAATTCAGAAATGAGGCGCGAGAAAAACCTCCCGCTTCACTCATGATTCTCAATGGAGTCTTTAACAGTGAAAAAATTAACTGACAAAACAGTTTTGATAACCGGCGCCAGCAGTGGCTTTGGTAAAGCCATTGCTCTGGCCTGCGCGGCAGAAGGCGCACATGTAGCCCTGGTTGCTCGACGGGAAAAAGAATTGCGGGATGTAGCCGATATGGCCCAGGCCAATGGCGTAAAGGCGGTTGTGTGTATCGCCGATGTGTCCGAGGAGGAACAGGTTTTAGCTGCTGTGACCAAAGCCAAAGAAGAACTGGGGCCAATAGACATCCTGGTCAACAACGCCGGGATAAACGTGACCCAACGCAGCATTCAGGACACATCCAGCGAACAGTGGCGCCAATTATTGGCAACTAACCTGACCAGCGCCTTCCTCTTCACCAAAGCCATTTTGCCGGAGATGATAGCGAGAGAGCAAGGCACCATTATCAATTTGGCCTCGCGGGCAGCCCTGCACCCCGATGTAGCCGGCGGTGTTGCCTACAGCACATCAAAAATGGGGATGGACGCCCTAACTCAAGTGACCAATGAAGAGGCCAACCCCTATAACGTCCGTGCCTGCCTGCTTTGCCCCGGCACGGCAAATACCCCTATTGTAGACCGGCGTCCAACACCGCCTTCGCCGGAAGACCGTGAAAAAATGCTACAGGCCGAAGACATTGCCTCAGTGGCAGTGCTGGTAGCATCCTTGCCCCAACGGGTAAATACAGAACTAATCTCAATGGTTCAAACCAGAAAGTAACCTCACCCTCACAGGAGATATAACTGATGACCATAGAATTTGCCGTTTTTGTAAAGCCCTGGAAAGATATGACGCTGGCCGAATTAGCCCCTCATATCAAAAAATTAGGCTTTGACCTCATCGAATTGCCGGTACGCCCAGGTTTTCCCTGCCAACCGGATAAAATTGAGCAACAGTTGCCAGAAGTTGTCGCTTTTTTAGCCGACCACGGCGTGCGCGTTTTGAATGTAACCGTTGATTTACCCCTTACCGACGAGCGATTGTACGCCGCCTGCGCCAAAGCCGGGGTTTCAATGAACCGCATTATCTTCAACCGGAACGGACAGAGCTATTGGGAAGCGGACGCCGCAGCCCGCCGGCAGCTTGATGCTGCCGTGCCTTTGTGCCAACAGTATGGTCTTAAAATTGGGGTACAGCACCACTACGGAACTGCGCATCCGGTCAACGCAATGGGCTTGTATTACCTGCTCAAAGATTACAACCCCAAATATATTGGCGCTATCTGGGATCCGGCCCACAATGCTCTGGAAGGAATGGAACCGGAACCGGCTTTGGAAGTGGTAGAGTCTCACCTGTGTGTCGTCAATTTAAAAAATGCCTACTGGCGGCGCGTAAGCCCACCCGAGGCAGAAGTGGCGGAATGGCAGCGCTATTTTACCTCCGGACGGCAAGGCCGCGCTTCATGGAAACGGGTAGCCGGCAAGCTCAAGCAAATGAATTATAATGGCCCCATTTGTTTCTCGGCTGAGTACACCGCTGAACACGAGGTTGACCGTTTGATTGTTGAAGATTTGGCCTTTGCCAAAAGCTGTTTTGGGGTGTAAAGATGGGTAAACTCAGGGGTAAGATTGCTTTAGTTACCGGCGGCGCAACCGGCATAGGAGCAGCCATAACCAGAGAGTTAGCCGCACAAGGCTGTAAAATTGCTTACCACTATTTTCGTAGCTCTCCCGATGAATTGGCACGGGAATTGGTTGCGTTGGGGATTGAATCGTTTGGCGTACAGGGTGATTTAACCCGGGAAATAATAGTTCAACAGGTTATTCAACAAACTGTTCAGCGCTTTGGGGGGCTTGATATTTTGGTTAACAACACCGGCAACCTCATTGCCCGGCATCACCTGGCCGAAATGGAGCTGGATTTTTTTCAAAAAATTATGGCAGTAAATGTTGAGACAATGATGTTGGTTTGCAAACATGCTCTGCCACATTTACAGCAAGCTCAGGGCGCATCAATTGTAAACATCGCTTCCCTGGCCGGACGCAAAGGAGGCCACGCCGGTTCGCTGGCCTACAGCACAGCAAAAGGCGCTGCCCTCACTTTTACTCGCTCGCTGGCGGCAGAAGTTGCCAAAGATGGTATCCGGGTAAATGCTGTGGCCCCCGGGCTGATTTTAAGCACCAATTTTCACAACACCCACACCACCGATGAGTCGGCCCGCTACACTATCGAACATCAAATTCCACTGGGCCGGGCCGGCAATCCGGCAGATGTTGCCAGAGCCGCAGCCTATTTGGCCTCAGAATATGACGGCTTTATCACCGGAGCCACGCTGGATATCAACGGCGGCCAGTACATGGCTTAAAGCCGGCTGTTAAGGAATTAATATGCCAAAACCTCATGTAGTTAACTCAACTCAGGCCAATCAACAGCTAAAATGGGGAATAGATGCCCTGGCCGGCTTGCTGGCTCCCACATTTGGACCAATTGGCGGACTGGTTGTTAACGAATCATCTTCAAACCGTCAGCCTGAACTCCTGAGTGACTCAGCAACCATTGCCCACCGTATTATCAGCCTGGGCAGCCCCCAACAGGACATTGGCGCAATGTTAATACGCAGCCTGGTGCGGCAGGTTGGCGAACAGGTGGGGGATGGCGGAACAATGACCGCCCTTCTGGCCCGTGCTATCTATAATGAGGGGCTGCGTCTTGTTGCCGCCGGGGTCAACCCGATGGCGCTATCCAACGGTGTTAATGAAGCGGTGTCAATTGTGCTGTCGGCTTTACAAAGCCAGGTTCGCCCGGTTGAGACCGAGAACGAGTTGGCCGGTCTGGCGCTGACGCTTGTTAACAAAAGACCCCTGGCGGCCGTTTTGGGTGAAATGTGTTATTTGTTGGGGCCGGACGCTCACATTATCATTGAAAATCACGTTGCCCCCTTTTTACAACATCGCTATCTTGCGGGCGCGCACTATCCAGCCCGCATAGCCAGCAGGCATCTCTACACCCGGCCTGAACAGAAGAGGGCCGCTGTAACCGGCACTCTCATCGCCTTGATAGACGACCCCCTGACCGAAGC
>RFJF01000384.1 GCA_003695455.1 Chloroflexota bacterium | reverse complement strand
CCCGCGGGCCGGGGCCAATCAGTTTGCTGAAGCTGAGCATGTGCAGTGTGCGCGCCGGGTTCAATTCAAACAGGGCCGGCTGGTCTGTGCCTTTAAAGCGCAACGGGCGATAGGGCGCGTCTTCAAGCAGCCAAAAACCGTGCTTGTCGGCCAAATCTGCCAGCTTTTGCCGCTTTTCCAGCGAGCAGGTGGCGCCGGACGGGTTTTGAAAATCCGGGATGATGTAGAAAAATTTGGGTGTGTGTTGGGCCAGCGCCGCCTCAAGCGCGGCCATGTTGGGGCCGTCCGGCTCCAGCGGAATGCCCACGATGTTGGCCCCGTGCTTACGCAGGGTGGTGATGGTGCGGTCGTAGGTGGGAACTTCGGTAAACACCACATCGCCGGGTTTAACAAACTGGCTGCACAAAAACTCTACAATTTGCAGCGAGCCGTTGGAGGTGAGCACCTGGTCTACCGCCACGCCGCGCCAGTCGGCCAGCCATTCGCGCAGCGGCATAAATCCGTATGATTTACCGTACTGCAAAATAACGGTGCCGTACTTTTTCAGCGCCCGTTCAGAGGCCGCAATCATATCTTCAACGGGAAAAGACTCGGTGGCGGGCACGCCGCGGGTAAAGTTGATGACAGGAACATCAGACATTTGATTTTCTCCTTTGGAATTCTGGGATTTATCGGTTTTGACCTGACCTGGCGTGAGAATATCATAACCGCCAGTGATTGTCAATCAGCGATTTTGTTTGACACTTCACCCCATCTGAGATACACTGCAAAGGTAAATTTCCCCGTCAATTTTCTCATCAGGGTAAATTCCAAATCCGGTAGCAAACGTTGAATTTGGGAGGCTCCTGAAATTTCAGAAAGGCGCGCCCGTTGGACAGAACATTGATTAGCCAGGCGATGGAGGATTACCTCAAAGCCATTTACCGGCTGCTTGAATACAACGAGCAGGTTTCCACATCGGCGCTGGCGGAGCATTTGGGCGTTACCCCGGCCTCTGTCACCAACATGTGCAAAAAACTGGCCGAGCTTAACCTGCTGGTGTACGAGCCGTACCAGGGCGTAAAGTTTACGCCTGCCGGCAGCAAGCTGGTGCTTGAAATTGTGCGCCACCACCGGCTGATTGAACTGTATCTGGCCGAGGCGCTGGGTGTTCCGTGGGACCGGGTGCATGAAGAGGCCGAGAAACTGGAACACGTCATCAGCGAGGATTTGGAGGAGCGCATGGCCGCCGCACTGGGTAACCCGCTGTTTGACCCGCACGGCGCGCCGATTCCCACCAAAGGCGGCAGTGTGTCGCGCCGGCAAAGTCACAGCCTGGTTGAGTCTCAGGCTGGCAGCCGGATTGAGGTGGTTGAGGTTGACGATTCAGACCCGGAGCTGCTACGCTATCTGGGCAAGTTGGGCATCTTCCCCGGAACGCAGATTAAACTTGTTTCACACGCGCCCTTTGACGGGCCGCTGTCGTTGGAAATTGATGACCGGCAGCACAGCCTGGGGTTTCAGGCTGCTCAGGCCGTGCGGGTAAAACTTGTCATCAATGATGAAACCTGATACCGTGACACAGTTGCCACGGTTGGCTCGCAGTACCGGGCTTTTGGAGATGGAATAATGGGTGGCTGGAGAGATGGGGAGAAGAGGTAAGGCAGTCCCGGTATCCCTATGCCGGGCAACCCGGCGGGCATAGGGATGCCCCGCCTACCGTCTACCATCTACCGTCTACTGTCTACCGTTTGCCGTCTACCGTATTTTCAGGGGAGGAATCTTTTTATGACTCAAGTCAGCGCAATTTATCTGGTAGTATCCGGGGCCAGCGCGGCTCGTTGCGTGCCGGAATTGATTGGCGAATTACAACAATTTGACCTGCCCGTTTACACCCTGCTCACAGAAAATGCCCGGCGCATCCTCAGCCCCTACCACCTGGCCGATGTGGAAGGCCACACCTACGTGAGAAGCTACTTTGATGCGGTGCTGGTAGACGGTCGCCGGCCGGGGCTGACGCTGGTTGCGCCCGCCACGTTCAACACGCTCAACAAAATTGCGCAGGGCATTGCCGATACGCTGGCCCACTCGCTGGTGGCCGAGGCCATTGGCGCAGGTTGGCCGGTGATTATTGCCCCATCAATGAACCCCAATCTGGCAAATCATCCCCAAATGGCGCAAAGTCTCAAACTGTTGCAACGATGGGGCGTAAAGGCCATCGAGCCGCAAATGCAGGATGACCTGCTGATGATGGCTCCCATCCCAAATATTATTGCCGGCGTTGAGTCTGCGTTGCAGGCCGTCAGACTGGATATGCGATGAGCCACTTGCCGATTGCCCATTTAACCTTGTATAAACACGGCGTTGGCTATTTTCAGCGCCGTGGTAACGTCACCGGCGATTCGCTGGCGCTCACATTCCGGCGCGAGGAAATGGATGACATTCTCAAAAGCCTGACCGTGCTGGATTACGGCGGCGGCAAAGTGCTGGGCATTGATTACGATACCCCCCAGAAAAAGGCCGAGCGTTTGCAGGGCTGCTCGGTGGCGCTGCACGATACCCGCAGCCTGCGTGACCTGCTCACCAGCCTGCGCGGCCGGGCGGTCGGCCTGCACACCAGCAGCGGCAACGTGGTCAACGGCCTGCTGGTGGGGCTGGATGAAGCCCCCGAACACCCGCGTGAGGAATCACGGGTGAGTATTTTGGAAGCCGGCAGCAGCACGGTGCAGATTTTGCCCATCAACCGGGTTGAGGGCGTCACCGTAAACGATGACACCGCCGCCGATGACCTGCGCTTCTTTCTGAAAACCGCCGTGGGGCAGGAATCCTACCGCTCCATCACCATCCGGCTCAGCCCGGATGAGCACGATTTGCAGGTGAGCTACATTGCGCCGGCGCCAACCTGGCGGGTCAGCTACCGGCTGCTGGTTGAGCCGGTGGCCTCCGACGAGCCGGAGCCGCAATTTCAGGCGTTGCTACAGGGCTGGGGTATTTTTGATAACCGGCTGGAAGAAGACCTGACCGGGATTTCGCTGTCTTTTGTGGCCGGCATGCCCATTTCATTTGTGTACAATCTTTACACGCCGCGCATACCACGCCGCCCCCGCATTGCAGAACCCGAGCGCACCCTCAACATTCGGGCAGCAAGGCACGATTCGATGGAGGAGGTGGAAGCCATGTTGCGCGCCAGAGTAGCAGATGCCGAACCACCGGCACCCTCACCGGCGGAATTGGCAGGGACCACCGTTCAGAGCGTCGCCACCGGCAAGTCGCTGGGCGAGTTGTTCCAGTACACCGTTACTGAAAAAGTGACCGTGGGGCGCGGCCAGTCGGCCATGGTACCCATTGTGTCTGACACACTGGATGCCGGCAAGGTGCTGGTGTACGATTCCGAAATAATGCGTGACCATCCAATGGCGGCGCTCCGGCTGACCAACAGCACCGGCCTCACGCTGGAACAGGGGCCGGTTACCGTGCTGGACAACGGCGAATACGTGGGCGAAGGCGTACTGCTGTTTACCCCGGTGGGTCAGAAATTGCTGGTTCCGTATGCCGTGGAACTTGGGGTGCTGGCAAGCCGGGAAACCAGCAGCGGCTCGCAGTTGCACTCGCTGCAGGTGCGCGATGGCTACCTGCTGCAAAATATGTACGCCATTGTGCGCACCCAATACCGGCTGGAAAATAACACCACCGAGCCAAAAACCATTCTGATACGCAGCAAGCAAACTCCGGGGCACCATTTGTTTGACACGCCCCAACCGGTGGAACAATCGCCGGATTGGTTCACGTTCCGGGTAGATGTGCCGCCGGGTGAATCGGTGGAGTTCCGGGTGCAGGAACGCAAGCTGCGCGCCGTAACCCAAAAGTTGCAGGACCAAACCCTTGAAGGGTTGCAGCGTTACTTTGAAAATAATTTTCTGGACCAGGCGGCATTCGAAGGATTGCGGTCAATTTTGCGGTTGTACACCGAAGTTTCAAAATTGGAAGCGCAAATTCAGGAATTTGAATCTCAGCGCCAAAACATATTTACCACCCAACGGCACATTCAGGGTAACCTGGGCGCCCTGGGTACCCAGGGTGATGAAGGCCGGCTGCGGAGCCGGTACGTGAAGCAGTTGGAATCGCTGGAAGAGCAGTTGGCCGGGCTTGTCGCCAAAATTGCCACAGCCCGTGGAGAAATCAAAAGCAAACGCGCGCAAATTCAGCAACTTATTGCCCAACTTGAATCCTCATAAATCCGGATTTGGAGGCGTGATTTACAAAGTACGTGGGACGTGTTGCGCGTTCCGTGCGCCAAAATTACACGCAGGCAGCGGATAATTGTCATTCCGGGGGGTGCAGCGACGAAGAATTTTCACTTACCTGTGTATTTAAGGGGCCGAATACGTTCGGCTCCTTTTTTGTTGCCTCGATTAGTACATTTGTATCCTAAAAAGTGATGATGTGTTGTGGTAAAATTAAGTGCATCCTTTGGATTATTACGAACTCACCAGAGCGGTTTCGAACACGAGGAGTGGGGTTGGCTGCAACCCCGGGGGGATTACCGATGCGCACCTTTCCACATTTATTCAGAATTTTTTTGGCGTTGCCGGGTTTTCGGCTGCGGGCAGCCGCTCTGCTGGCTGTTGCGGCCGCGTTCCTGCTGCCGCTGCCGGTGGCGCTGGCGCAGGGGCCAACCGTCACTGCCACCAACCCCACCTCAAACACGGTGAACGCTCCCCTCACCAGCACCGTGAGCATCACCTACAACCAGCCGATGAGTTCCACCACCGTCACCAGCCGCACCTTTGTGGTACACGCCATGCAAACCGGCCGGTTGACTCAAACGCTCGGCGTGGCCGGCGGTAAAATCAGCCTGACGCCGGCCAACCCCTTTAAACCCGGTGAACTGGTGCAGGCCAGCGCCACCACCGGCACGTTGAACATCACCGGCACCGCGCCGCTGTCGCCCACGGTGTGGCAATTTTTTGCGGCGGCAGGCTCCGGCCCGGCCACATTTCCCCGGGGGAACAACGTAGGCCCGGCCGCTGATTTCACTTTTAGCCTGGCGCTGGGCGACGTGAACGGCGATGGCTACCTCGACGTGGCGGTGGGGAATGACGCCGACCCCAACGTGGTTTACCTGAACAACGGCGACGGCACCTTTGCGGCGTCCGGCAACGGCTTTGGCACGGGTACGGACAACACCGCTGCCGTGGCGCTGGGCGATGTGGACGGCGACGGCGACCTCGATGTGGCCGTGGGGAACTTTGGCACCCAGAACGTTGTGTATTTGAACAACGGCGACGGCACCTTTGCCGCATCGGGGAACAATTTTGGCCCCGCGGTTGATTATACGCTCGCCCTGGCGCTGGGTGACGTGGACGGTGACGGCGACCTCGATGTGGCCGTGGGGAACAACAACGGGCAAAACGTTGTCTATCTGAACAACGGCGATGGTACCTTTGCCGCGCCGGGCAACAAGTTTGGCCCGGGAAATGATTTCACGCCAACCGTATCATTTGGCGATGTGGACGGTGACGGTGATTTGGATTTGATTGTTGGTAACAAAGATGAGCAAGACAAAATCTACCTGAACAATGGCGATGGTACCTTT
>RFJF01000383.1 GCA_003695455.1 Chloroflexota bacterium | reverse complement strand
GCGCATGTATTTTGTCAAACGTAACCAAAGGCGCGGCAGAAATGGGGCTACAAGTGGATGATGCCAGTGTTGAGTTCAATGCCACAAAGCGTATGAACCCGCTCGGTTTTGAAGATTTGGCGTACACGCTGAACATCCGAAGCGCCGAGTCGCCGGAAAAATTGCAGGCGTTGTTTGAACGCGCCACCACCGACGGCACGGCTACCAACGCCTTGCTGGAAGGGCTGATTCCGGAAGGTAACCTGAATATTCAAGGGAGTAACAAATGATTCCCGCAGATACTCAATCCATCACCCAAAGCAAGCTGTCTGTGGACGAGGCCCAGTCTCAGTTGACCAGCCTGTTACTGCGGCAACCGGCTGTTACCGCAATAATGACCGCTTATCGTCAACTGCAAGCCGACCAGGAAGCGCAACAATTGCTGCAAACAGTCCGCAGCCTTCAAAGTGAACTGCGTTTTTCGTGGTCATCCGAGGCTGAGGACAAATTTCACCATTTGGTGGACGAGCTGAATCAACGACCATCGGTAATCGCCTACAATCAGGCTGAACGCGACCTTCGTGACTTGATGCAATCGGTGGATGCGGTGATTAGCCAGGCCGCCGGCGTAGATTTTGCGGTTAATGCCAAAAAAAGTTGTTGTGGAGGTTAATGATGAATTTACCAGATGACATAAAGCAAGCGGCACAAGCGATGGGACAGGCTTTGCATGAGCACGAAACCGTGCAAAATTTTCTTGACGCGCAAGCGCGTTTGCAAGCCACGCCAGAGGCGAACAATCTGGATTTGCGTTATCAGACAATGTATCAAGATTTGTTAGAACGCCAACGGGCCGGAGAAACACTGCCGCCCGCAGATATCGAGGCGTTTCGCGCTTTGCGTGATAAAACTCAAATTAACCGCCTCATCACAGAGCGAGATGCAGCGCTTCAGACGGTAAAAAACTATTTTATCATAGTCGATGCAAATTTTAGCGAGGCGCTTGGGTTTGATTATCCCAGTCTGGCCGTCAAAAACTGAGGGCGTGAAGTGCCCAACACGACTCCCCAGAGAGAGGCAGTATGTTCACCAGACATCACTGGTTTCAAAAACAAAACCGTAACCGGACGCTGGCCTTTGCTTTGAGTGGCGGCGGGGCGCGGGGTATGCTTCAGGTTGGCGCATTGCGCGCCCTGTTGGAAGCTAACCTTCAGCCCGATATGTGGGTGGGTACCTCTATCGGTGGAATGAACGCCGCCTTTTTGGCCATACACGGATTTACGCCTGAAGGAATGACCAAACTGGAAGCCGCCTGGGCTGATGCCGCCGTGGCCGATCTGTTACCCGGAAGTTATCTTCGGCTCACGGCACGTATTCTATTAAACCGGATAAGCGGGCATCCCCAACAGCACCTCATGCGAGATTTTTTTATTGCTCACGGAGCTACCCCTGAACTGCGATTCGGTGACTTGCCCGGCCCCCGGCTAATACTGGTGTCGGCAGATTTGAACGGGTATGATGTGGTGCTGCACGGAACTGACCCGGCCGAATTTGTGCTGGATGGGCTGCTGGCCTCTACCGCTATCCCGCCCTGGATTCACCCTTTGCGAGTAAATGGTAAACTTTTGGCCGACGGAGGATTTGTCAGCAACCTGCCCCTTGAACCGGCTATCCACTGCGGGGCCACCGAAATTATCGCCCTGCACATTGACGCGCTACAACGATTGGGGCCAGAAGTTGATGGATTCGGGCCTTTCTTCTTGCGAGTGATGGATATAGTTGAACAGCGACAGTTTGATTTGGAACTGGCGCTGGCCCAGGCCAAAAAAGTTCCCGTGCATCTCATCCCGTTACAAACAAAATCACCCCATCCTATTTGGGATGTTGCCGGGGCCAAGCCGCTTTTACTTACCGGCTACAACATTGCCCGGCAAGAGATGGGCCGGTGGGCACAACAAACTGCCCCGGCTCCCCCAACCTGGATTGAGCGGCTGGGCAGAAAAACGCAACATATATTAAAGAAGTAATAAAATATTGTTCAATACTTATAAACCGGAGAAGTATCTTCTCAAAAATAGGAGGAGGCATCCTTCGACAGACTCAGGATGCGCACCTTGAGTTTATCGAAGGGGGTTTTGCCCCGGATTATTGAAAAGATATCTGGAGGAAATATCTAAATGACATCAAAAAAACACCCCATCGCCGGGCCAAAACGTTCCCGGCAATCCCACATCCAGATGGCTCTGCCGGGCATTGTTCTGATCCTGGTTGGAATAATCCTGCCGGTTAAAACCTACTGGGCCACCGTTACCCCGCTGCCGGTTCCGCAGTATCGGTAAAACGACCAAGGAAGTTGCAGCCGCTACTCCCAATATCTTTCTTGAGGCCGTGACCAATTCGTCCAAAAAAGACACGTCTGGTGCCATAGGAGTTAAAAGAAATGCGTTTACACCTTCTTCTGTTTGGAATAGTAGCCGGTCTATGGTTCATTATTAGTTCCGGCCTGCCGGCTGCGACGCCCGCCGCCTGGGCCGCCGAAACAGGCCAGCCGGTGGTGCGGGCCGTGCTGTTCTGGTCGGATGAGTGTCCCCATTGTCACGTTGTGCTGGCCGAGGTGTTGCCGCCGCTTCAGGAACGTTACGGCGAGCAATTTCAACTAAAAATGTTGCAGGTTGAAATCCCGCAAAATTGGGAACTTTACCAGCAAACTGTCCAATTATTCAATATTCAAAATGACCGCTTTGGCGTGCCAACCCTGATTATCGGCCGGACGGTGTTGGTTG
>RFJF01000382.1 GCA_003695455.1 Chloroflexota bacterium | reverse complement strand
GCATTTGGGTGATTTCACCCTTGCGGCCGATGGTGCGGCTGTTCCATGCGGCCAGCGCTTCGCCGGATGTGAGCTGCTCCAGTTCGGCGCGGGCGGCGGCAGCCAGAGATTCAAGTTGGTCAAGCATTGGCTTCTCCTGTAAAAAGTAGGATTCAGGGGTCGGGAGTCAGGAATCAGGTTGTCCTGCCAGGGTTGTCCGGCTCCTGTAAAAACACCCCCCTCTCCGGCCTTCCCCCTGACAGGAGGAGGGAGTTGCCGCAGGCAGCGGGCGGGGGTCAGTTAATTTTCATTCATCGGTGCCGTGTCAAAGGCTGGGTCCGGCTCCTCTGCAATCAGATGTCAGTGTTCAGAATTCAGACTCCCGGTAGTTTAGTACACCTTGAGTAATCGGACAAAATAAAAAGGGCGCGACTTGTGCGGTCGCGCCCCTGCAAATTGCCGTTTTCTTTACGCGTCAATTGCCGGCAGGTGCGCCACCTCCGGTAAAGCTAAAGAAAAAGCTAAAAAAGTATACCACGCCTGCAACAGCAGCGGCCAGCCAAACCCATTTTTCTGTCCGGTTATCAACACTTTGGGCAACAACTTTCACGTTGGTTTGACTTTTGAGCAAGCGTACGTACCGTTTAGACATTGAATCTTCCTTTTCAGCTATATTGAGGCCATAGTATCACACAGTTGGGGCCAGAGTCAACCCCCCATGTAGTACCAAATATTCTCAATTCCTGATACTGTCTCTCAAAGTTTGGGCATGGTTCACATATCCCGGAAAACAGCTTTATAAATTGACCTGTCTTGTTGGCCCCATGCATGAAACGTGTTGCGTGTGTCGTGTACCGTTAAACCCAAAATTACACGCAATCCGCAACACGCAGGCCGCAGAACACAGTGCGGAATTTGTAAAGTTGACACAGTATGCAAATGAACCACGCTAAAATTTATTACCTGTCTGTCCAAAGTCGGGTTTATTATTTGAAAAGTACGGCGTTTAAGGCTATTCTTAAGTAACCCATTATCCCCTGTTAAGTTCATCTTAAAGTCAGAATCCAGAAAAAGCGGTAGAGTTAGACAATTATTGTCACACATATTGTCACACAAACACCCAAAAGATTTTACGGAAGGGAAACTTTTCATGGGGAAACCATCAAATTCGGGGGATGGGCATCAATCGTTTGAAGAGATTGAGGCCATATTGGTTCTTATGGAAACAATGGTAGGCGAATTGAACCAGCCATTGACGGTTATTTCGGGGTTGAGCGAGCTGCTCATTGCAGAATACGGCCCCAACAGCCGCTTTACAGCAGATTTACTGATTGTTCAGCGCCAGACCCGCCGCATTAAAGAGACGCTGGCCGGAGTAAAATACATAACCCGTTATCCACCAAAGTTGCGCTCCGGCAGGCAGCATCGTTAGTGCATGTTTTTCACCTTTATTTAAGAATTTTGCACTATTTTAAAGGTAGTCAAACTATCCTGATTGGAATAACGGCACGGGTGAACCGCATTGGGCTTTGAGGCACCCCACAAAATCACCGGCCCGGTGAACACAACCAACGCCGTTTTGCACCCCAAAATTTTAGTGAACAACGCAGTGAGGAGGAATGACCATGTCTGACGCTCAGGGAACAAACACCGCGGCACCACCCACGGAATCGCGGTCATCAAACGAGCAGACAATTGTAATTTTTGTATTGGTCATCATTGGTGCGCTGATTGCCGGTTACTATCTGTCAACCACGCTCATCCCCAAACCCAAGATTGGCATCATCAATTTGCAAACCCAGGTTGGTGAGCGGCTGGAAGAAGCCATGACCGAAGAAATCAACTACGCCCGCAACGCCGATGATATAAAAGCCGTGGTACTGTTAATTAACAGCCCCGGCGGCAGCGCATCGGCGGGACACGATATCTACTATCAGGTGCGCAAGCTGCGCAATGAAAAACCGGTTATTGCCAGTATGGATGGCCTGGCCGCCAGCGCCGCCTACCAGATTGGCGTAGCCGCCAATGAAATTTACGCCAAGCCGGCTTCGCTGGTGGGCAATGTGGGGGTTATTATGGGCCAGCCCCAACCAGAAACCCTCAGCGAACGTTTTACCACCACCGGCCCGTTTAAAGCCACCGGCGGCAGCGCCACCGCGTTTCTGCAAAAACTTGACCTGCTCCACGCCGATTTCCGTGACAGCGTAGTAGCCGAACGTTCGCAGGCGCCCAACCCGCTCAAACTTTTGCCGGACCAGGTAGCCACCGGCGAAATCTGGATTGGCATTGAGGCCAAAGATTATGGCCTGATTGATGAAATCGGCTCAACGCTGGATGCCATTGACCGCGCCGCAGAACTGGCCGGGCTTGACAACTACGATGTAGTGCAGGTGCGCGACGAATACCTGGCTTCGCTGGAAGGCAGCCGGTTGCAATCGGCGCTAAAAACCTACGAGGCGCTGGACGCTGAACCCGAATTTGACCTTTCCAGTGAATCACAAAACTGGCCGTCGTTCTACCAACTTTACATCCCACTGGAGTAACTATCCATGAGTAAATCAAACTGGCTGGCACTGTTGGCCGTTGTTGTTCTGATTCTTGCCGGTTTCTGGATTACCCGGTCTGTTTATTTTGGCACCACCACCACCAACAGTTATGTTCCGCCGCAACGTGAGCTTACAGAAGTCAGCGTTGAACAGGCAGCCCCGTCGGCCCGTATGGCCGCCGTTGAAACCCCCACCGCCGCCAAAGGGCTGGCGCTGGTTGACTTTTCGCACGATAACGCCCTGTTTGTGGAAGAACTGAACACCTTGTTCTCCAAACTGGTTTCGCGGGGGTACGATTACCAGCTTGTGACCCCGGTTGAGGATGAAAAAACAGACCCCACTCTGATTGACCAGTTGCCAATGGCCAGCGCCCTGGTGCTGCCCCTGCCCCGGCAGCCTTATTCAACCGAAGAAATCACGGAAATTGAAAATTTTGTTAAAAACGGCGGGCGGCTGCTTATTATTGGCGACCCCACCCGCACCGTTGAGGTTGATGCGCTCAACAGCG
>RFJF01000381.1 GCA_003695455.1 Chloroflexota bacterium | reverse complement strand
GCGATACACATCCATCACTTCCGCGGCGTGGGCCAGCGCGGCGGCAGTAATTTCGGCATCCCCCAGAAACCGGCCCAGTTCGGCAAACACGTGAGAAAAAATCATCGAAATGCCGTGCGCTTTGACGCCGGGCGGCAAGGGGTACGGCTCGGTTTGGTAGCTGCCGGGGCGGGCCAGCCGCCGCTGCACGCTGCGGTACGTATCCAGCGCCAGTTGGATGGCCTGCGGGTCGCCGCTGGCGCGGGCGAACTCGGTGAGGCCGTAAATGGCAAAGCCGTCGGCATAAATGCTGGTGGCCCCCTGCAAGATTTGGCCCTGCTCATCCACGGCAAACACCCAGCGACCCTGCTCGTCGCGCCCGTATTTTTTGGCAAAATCAAAAATGTGGCGGGCCACGTCCAGCCAGGCCGGGTTCCGTTCAATGCGATTGTAGAGCGCGGAAAATGTCCAGATGGCCCGCAACTGCGACCACATGTATTTGTCGGTGCTGAGCACCCGGCCTTCGTCCGAGATGCAGGTCAGAATGCCGCCGCGCTGCCAATCAATGGCGTGGGTCAGCCAGAAGGGGATGGTGCGTTCCAGCAGTTCGGCGCGGTAGATGGCCCGCAAATCGGCAAACCGGGTGGCGATGTTCACATCGTTGCTCCGTATTCCTGCAAGGCTTCCAGCATGGCGATGATATTTTGGGGCGGGACATCGGCCTGAATGTTGTGGACGGTGTTGAACACGTAGCCGCCGCCGGGAGCCAGCGCCTCGATGTTGCGGCGCACGTCATCCTTTACCTGCTGCGGCGTGCCGTTGGGCAGTACCCCCTGCGTGTCCACGCCGCCGCCCCAAAAGGTGAAATCACGGCCAAAATCACGTTTGAGGGCCAGCGGCTCCATGCCGGCGGCAGTGGTTTGCACCGGGTTGAGAATGTCCACGCCCAGCTCGATGAAATCCGGCAGGATGGGGCGGATGTTGCCGTCGGAGTGGAAAAAGAGTTTGATGTGCGGCGCAAGCTGTCTGATGCGGCTGAAGAGGGTGTTCAGCAGGGGTTTGATTTGCTCGCGCCACATATCCGGCGAGATGAGCTGCGATTTTTGGGTGCCGTAGTCGTCGGCGTAAGAAATCATGTCCAGCACATCGCCCAGTTGGGGCAGGGCCATCTCCCAGAAGCTGAGTTTGAGTTCCAGCAATTTTTCAAACAGAGCGGTCATGACCGGCGGATTGGTAATCATCATCATCAGGCAATTTTCCATGCCTACAATCCGTTGGGCCATCTCAAAAATCCCGGCAAAGGGATGTTTCATCACCACCCACTTGCCCTCGGCGCGGAACTGCTCCGCCTGCCGGCGCAGCCCGGCGATGCGCGCCGGGTCGGCCATGTTGGGCCAGGCGTGGTCGCGGACATCCTGCGCGGTGACGCTGAGTTGGGGCAGGGGCACGCTCAAAATGGAGTAGTAGAGGCCGCCGGGTTTGGGGCGGCGGTGGGTAATGCCCCACTCATCGTGGTACAGCCAATAATCACCGCCGTCCTGCTCAACCACGTTCCAGTTGTGGCTGTTCAGCGGGAAGAGGCCGCGGGTGTCAACCTGCAACTGCTGCATCACATCGTCATCCGGCAGGGCAAGCTGCTGAATGTAATCGTAAATGTGCGGCGCAACCGGCGGCAGGCCGAGCGCATCTCGGAGGTTTTGGTAGGCCACTACGTGAATGCCCGTGACCTGCGTGCTGGCTAAATCGTACGGAATGCGGTCCGGCTCGCGGTGGCTCAGGGTGGCGGCAATGCGTTCGCGTGAGTTCATGGGCAGCTCCTTTGAAGGAATCAGGAGTCGGGAGACGGGCGTCAGGGGGAGTCTCAGGCGTGTCACTGAGCGCAGCAAAGGGTCTCCCGACCGGTGAAATGTTAATTTTCATAGAAGTTACGCGGTTCAAGGCCAAGCTTAAAAACTTTAATCACGAATAGCACGAATAAACGAATTTTTTAAATATTTCATCCGTGATATTCGTCCATTAGTGGAATTCGTGATTTGTTTTTTACTCAACTGCGTAAGCTCTATTTCATTCCGGTAGCGCGGTTGCAGGCTGTATCCGGTTCTCCTGAAAATGTGAATCCGGGAATGGGTAACTCTGATTATAGAAGATTGCGGGGCCAATTGGAATGGAGAATCAATTTATTACATGGACTATTTTGCTAAATTGCGGCTCGCCGGCGGCGACCGGCGTGCGTGATCGCCGTGACGAATTTGAGAAAGACCGTGCCGGCTCGGCGTCAAAAAAGGTGCAAATACGGTCAAATGTGGTAAGATACAGCAGCGATAAATTTGCGCCCGGCGCACTTCGCAACCCGTTTCCGTGCATTCGCCTGAATTCGTTCCGACTGATTTTGCGCCCGGCAATAAATTTGTAAGATTTCCTCTGTACACTGGGGTATAATTGCAACCCGGTGAAAGGGGGGAAAATCGAATGAAACGACCCGGAATTTTGCTGGCGATGTTGTTTCTGCCGGCGCTGGCGCTACTGCCCGCGGGCGTGTTCGCCGCGCCGCCGGACGACGGCGGGCAGGTGTATGTGGTGCAGGCCGACGACTGGCTCAGCAAGCTGGCCGATAAATTCTACGGCGACCCGCTGGCCTATCCGCTGATTTTTGAGGCCACCAACGCCCAGGCCGTGCAGGATACCAGCTTTGCGCCCATTGCCGACCCCAACCTGATTGAAGTGGGGCAAAAATTGTTCATCCCGGCGATGGCGCAGCCCGGCGTTGAACTGGCGCAGGCCGTCCCGGAAACGGAATCGCTGATGCCGGAGGAAGCCGTCAACGTGCATACCAACCCCGGCCCCACCGCCGAACAGCAGCAATTGCTGGCGAGTCTGGCCGTCAAAGGTTCGCCGCCGGAACTGTTCAACGAGGTCTGGCTCAACTCTGAGCCGCTCAAACTGGCCGACCTGC
>RFJF01000380.1 GCA_003695455.1 Chloroflexota bacterium | reverse complement strand
GTGAAAGCGCCGCCGCCGGCCTGCTGATGTCGGCCATTCGGGCCGTCACCGGCGAAGGTCGGGTGTTGACCCCGGATTTGGGCGGGCAGGCCACCACCGTGGCCGTGGGAGACGCCATCATCCGCAAAATGCAAGCGGCGGGCTAGAGCGGCCCGGCGGGCATCCGGCCCGCTTCAATGGTTTCAGCCTGGCTGTCCAAAAACGGCGCTTCAAACATCCGTTTGTACTGCTGGTGGCTGCGGAAAAAGTCAACCACAAAACTCATCCGGTCTTTCAGGCTGGCCCAGTTTTTGGCGGCGCTCCCGGTCAGCGTATCGTTGCCGCCCGCCTCAAACTGGCGTACCAGCGCCAGACAGCGCGGATTCTCGATGACGAGCAAATCGGCGGGAAAGTTGATGACTCCGGTGGGGGCAACAATGTTCTGGCTCAGTTTCAACCTGCGGCTGGGCAGGGTGATGACCATCATCATCTGCGTGGCGGCCCGTGTGACAAGCTGGTGGGGCAGATCGCCCTTTTGCCGCTGCCCGGATTTGCCGGGTTCCGGCGGGTCGTCTCCGATTGGGCCGTCTGCAAACATTTCCAGCGGCACCGCCAGCGACTGCTCGATGTGCGGCTGAAGGCGGGTTTGTTCGTGCAGGCCCACCAGCAGGTTGCCCTGCAAAACCAGTTCTGCCTTGCGTTTGGCGTTGGATTCAAAGCGCGCCTTGTAGTACGCGGTAAACGCTTCGATGAGGTAATGCTGGCCGCCCCGCTCCAGCGGCCCCGGTTTAAAGTGTTTTTGCAGAAAGATGAACAATTTCCGCTCGTCGTAATTGTAATCACGGGAAAAAGTGTTCACAAAATCGGCAAACGGCCAGGCAAGTTCGGCAAAAACCAGCCCATTGCCGGCCGAAATCAACCGGCTGACCCGTTTCAGCGCCTCGGCCAGCAGATTGTGATTTTCCTCAGACATCCCCAACCCCGGTCCCGGCTCGCCGAGGGCATCGTTGAAAAAGAGAAAGGTGTTATCGTAGCCCGCCATGCGGATCATCGCCGATTTCATAATGCCGGGCATCAATTCGTGGCGCAGGGCTTGCCCCGCAGTTTTTGAGGCGTGGGTGGCAAACGCGCACCAACTGACGTTTTTGCTGCTCACCAACCGCCGCATTCCCTGCGACAGCCGGTAGTAACCCTGCGTCACTTGCAGGTTGCGCACTACCAGATTTTCGCGGTTGACAATGGATTGGATTTTCTCGCGTGTTAGTTTGACCGACACTCAAACACCCCCCGTTTTGCAAATGCGGTATAACTACTTGTTCACCCTGTCAGGGATTTTTTTAACGCCGAATAGCCGGATGTCCGTGAGTGGAACCGGTTGAAACGTTTTGGTTTTAAACTGATACTGAAATTGTTGCCAAATTTCATAAATTCAGTATTCTGGTCTGAAGTATCCTGACTTATGGGCATTTGAGATATCCAATGAATAATCAGAACAACTTTCTAGACAAATGGAACCCGCGGGTAGAAAAGAAATGGCTTTATTTGTTGGCGGGGGTAATGTGGTCCGGGGTTGGCGTGATGCTTCTTTCTTTAGCAATTGGCTGGTTACTGCCGCTCAACCGGCAAGCTGCGTTTTTATTAGGCGGAATGGGCATTTTACTGGGGCTAATTATCTACCGTTTTGGCTTTTCTAAACTGGCTGCTAAAAACGAACGACGTATTAAAAGTTTTGCCGGCCAAAAAATCTGTCTTTTTGCATTTCAGGAATGGAAAAGTTATCCGCTTGTTGCTTTTATGATTGCCCTGGGCATTACCCTCCGGTCTTCTTCCCTGCCCAAGCCCTATCTGGCAATCCTCTATGCCGGGCTTGGCCTTGGCCTGTTTCTGTCCAGTCTGCAATATTATAAGGCAAGCCAACACCGGGAGCTTTCCTGAGCATCTTCAGCCGGCCTGCCCGGCGAACTGCTCCACCATCTCCCGCGTGCCCAGCGAGGGGATGACCCCCAGCCGGGTGCAGGCAATGGCCCCGGCGCAGTTGGCAAAGCGAACCGCATCCGGCAAAGGTTTGCCGGATGCCAGCGCCACCGCCAGCCCGGCGTTGAACGCGTCGCCCGCGCCGGTGGTATCTACCACCTCCACCGCCGCGCCCGGAACCTCCGTTACCC
>RFJF01000379.1 GCA_003695455.1 Chloroflexota bacterium | reverse complement strand
GCGCGGCTTTGATATTCGCATTGGCTTTGAAGATTTGCAGCGCACCGACCGGGTTGAATCAATGGCCGAAAGTGTGCCCGGCGTGACCGATGTTGAATCATGGTTTATTGCGCCGGCCTCTATTTTGAAGGCGGGACAGCGCACCAAAGAAGCCGGCGTGGGCGCATCCATTGTGGGTATTCCGCCGGACAGTGCCATGTACCGCCCGCTGATTACCGACGGCCGCTGGCTGCAACCCGGCGACAAACGGGCCATTGTCATCAGCCGCGACACCGCCGAAGACAACAACATCCGCGTGGGCGATACCGTGACGCTGGATATGTTTGAGTTGGGCGACAGTGAGTGGCAGGTGGTAGGGTTGTTCAAGGTAATTTTTGGCGGCGGTTTTGACGCCGAGCCGATTTACGCCCCCCGCGAAGCTGTGTATCTGGCAACCAAAAAGTACAATCAGGTTTCACGCCTGCTGGCAACTACCAGCACCGATAATCTATCGTCGGTGGCGCAGATTTCTACCGCCCTCAAAGACCTGTACCAGGACCGCAACATGGAGGTCGACATCTTTGCCACCGGCACCACCCCGCAGGACCAGGTAGACGCCGAAAACCAGTTTGCCATTACCACCAACATGCTGTTGGCGCTGGCGGTACTGGTGGCGCTGGTGGGCGGCATCGGACTGATGGGCGCGCTGTCCATCAGCGTGGTTGAGCGCATCCGAGAAATCGGCGTGATGCGGGCCATCGGGGCGCGCACGCCCACCATCATGGGCATGTTTATGCTTGAGGGTGTGCTGCAGGGTTTGTTCAGTTGGACCGTGGCTGTGCCGCTGTCGCTGCTGCTGGCCCGCCCGCTGGCCAACTCACTGGGGCAGGCCATGTTTGATGCCAATCTGGACTTCCGGTACAATTACGGGGCTGTGGGGGTGTGGCTGGGCGTGATTCTGGTCATCGCCGTGCTGGCCTCGATTGTGCCGGCCCGCAACGCCACCCAAATCAGCGTGCGCGACAGTCTGGCCTACCAGTAACGTTCCCAATGACAACTTTCATCGGGGCGATGCGCATCGCCCCGATTTTGTTTTAAAGGGAGATTTTTATGCCCAACTCATCCACCCAACACCCGCTGTTCCGTTTGCTGCACTATTCGCGCCGCCGCCGGCGACAACTTGTGCTGGCAACCGTTTACTCCATTCTCAACCGGCTGTTCGATCTGGCCCCGCCGCTGCTGATTGGCGTGGCCGTGGATATTGTGGTCTCGCAGCAAGATTCGTTTGTGGCCCGGCTGGGGGTAACCGGTGTGGCGGCCCAATTGTGGCTGCTGGCCGGCGCAACCATCGTCATCTGGGCGCTGGAATCGATTTTTGAGTACGCCTTTTCCATCGAGTGGCGCAATCTGGCGCAGGATATTGAACACGAAATGCGCATGGATGCCTACAGTCACGTCCAGTCGCTGGAAATGGCCTATTTTGAGGACCGCAGCACCGGCGGATTGATGGCCGTGCTCAACGACGACATCAACCAGTTAGAGCGATTTCTGGATACCGGCGCCAACGACCTGATTCAACTGATGACCACCATTGTGGTGGTGGGCGGGGTCTTTTTTGCGCTGGTTCCCGGCGTGGCCTGGATGGCCATGCTCCCCATGCCGTTCATCATTTGGGGGTCGCTCTGGTTTCAGCGCAAACTGGAGCCGCGCTACGCCGCCGTGCGCGAGCAGGTGGGCATGCTCAACGGCCAGCTTGCCAACAATCTGGGCGGTATTGCCACCATCAAAAGCTTCACCGCAGAGGCGTACGAAACCGGCCGGATTGCCGCCGAAAGCCGCAAATATCAGGCTGCCAACCGCTCGGCTATTGTGCTGAGTTCTGCCTTTGTGCCGCTCATCCGCATGGTGATTGTTGTTGGATTCATTGCCATTCTGGTGTACGGCGGGCAAATGGCGGTGCGCGGCGCGCTCAATGTGGGCGCGTACAGCGTGCTGGTGTTTATGACCCAGCGGCTGCTGTGGCCGCTGACCCGGCTGGGCACAATGCTCGATTTGTACCAGCGGGCCATGGCCTCGACGGCGCGGGTGCTGAACCTGCTGGCTACCGAGCCGCAAATCATCGAGGGTACAGAAAGCCTGCCGGTGGCGCAGGTGCGCGGTGATGTAACCCTGCACAATGTAGATTTTCACTACAATCACAGCAACGGTTCATCCGGCGGCAGCACCCTGCCGGTCATCACAAACCTGTCGCTGCATATTCCGCCGGGCGAAACCGCGGCCATTGTGGGCGCCACCGGCGCCGGCAAAAGCACGGTCATCAAACTGCTGCTGCGTTTTTACGATGTGAAAGGCGGCCGCATTTGTCTGGATGATATTGATATCCGCGATTTAAAAATGACCGACCTGCGGCGGGCCATCGGTTTTGTCAGCCAGGATGTGTTTCTGTTTCACGGTACTGTGCGCGAAAATATTGCCTACGGCACCTTTGACGCCCCGCTGGACACTATCATTGAAGCGGCCAAAATTGCCGAAGCCCACGACTTTATCACCGCCCTGCCGCAGGGGTACGACACCATTGTGGGCGAGCGCGGCCAAAAGTTGTCCGGCGGGCAGCGGCAGCGCATCTCAATTGCCCGCGCGGTACTCAAAGACCCGCCGGTGCTGATTCTGGATGAGGCCACTTCGTCGGTAGACAATGAAACCGAGGCCGCCATCCAGCGCTCGCTGGAACGGATTGCGGTGGGGCGCACCACCATTGTCATTGCCCACCGGCTGTCTACCGTGCGCAACGCTCACCGCATTTTTGTGCTGGAACAGGGCCAACTCCGAGAGCAGGGGACGCACAACCAACTGGTAGCCGCCAACGGAATTTACGCCGCCCTGTGGCGGGTGCAAACCGGCCAGCGCGCCGCCGCTGTTCGCTGACAATGTGCAGGATTCGGCAGAAATTCCGCCGCTTCTCCACATTCTCTCCACATTTGTGCGCTACACTTCGGGTGTAAAATCAATTTTCACAACCGGAGGATGCACAATGACAACCGCAAATGTTTCACCCAAAAATACAGGATGGATTGACCGCGCCGTGCGGGCGCTGTTGGGACTGGCCTTTTTTCAACTGGCGTTTTTCTGGCTGGGTGGATTTTGGGCCGTTCTTTTTTACGCGCTGGGCGCGTTGATGTTTGTCACGGCGATTGTGGGGATTTGCCCGCTGTACAAGGCGCTGGGGCTGAACACCAATGCTTCCGGCAAAACGCCGGGCAAGGTCTGGATTGCTGTGTGGGCTATTGTTTTTGTGGCTCTGCTGGCCGGCGGCAGTTACGCCAGCGATTTCTTCTCGAAGAAATTTTATCTGGAAGATTTTAACGCCATGAACAACTACTACAAGCAGGCGCTCTTTTTCACCGGGCAGGAAAAACGGGAACAGGCCGTAGAAAATTACGACCAACTGGTTGTGGCCTACGCCGATTTTGAGACCAAATACCAGAATTACCACCCCTACGCCCTCAAAGGCGATGCCCAATTTAACAGCGACCTGACCCGCATCGAGGGGATGATTGCCGCAGCGGCAGACAATGTTCACAGCGGAGACCTGCACCAGGCCCACCTGATGCTGGAAGAAGTTCGCCCGGTGTTTCAGGATATTTTCAAGCGCAACAACTTTTCAATGCTGGCCGTGGCGCTGGTTGACTTTCACGATGCAATGGAATTGATGCTCGATGCGGCGACCGCGCAGGATGCGGCGCAGGTGCAGGCCATCTACCCGGAGGTCAGCCAAAAGTTGCAGGCCGTTGAAGCCGAAGCCAACGATGCCGAAATTCAGGCCATCCGCGCCAATCTGGACAACTTGCTCAACCTGGCCCAGCAGGGCGCTGTAGAAGACATGCCGGCACAGGGCGATCAACTGAAAAGTAGTTTTGTGAAGGTGTATTTACAGCGGGGGTAATCAACAGGGTAGCAGGGGAGCAGGGGAGCAGAGTAGCAGGGTATACTTCAATCCCTGCTACTTTGCTACTTTGCTACTTTGTCACTCTGCTACTCTGCGATTTCAGCCACTTCAACCGGCGTTACAGAGAAACGTTTGATAATCAGTGGCAGGAACAGGCTGGCAACGGCGGCAATCCACAGCCCAATCGAGATGGGGCTGGCAAACAGATACGTCCAGTCGCCGTCACTGAGCGACATGGCCCGCCGCAGGTTGTTTTCCATCAGCGGCCCCAGCACCAGCCCCAAAATAACCGAGGCCAGCGGAAAGCCGGTTTTGCGCATCAAAAAGCCCAGCAAGCCAAAGCCGGCCATCAGCAGAATATCAAACGGGCTGTTGTTGACGGCGTACACCGCCACAAAACTGATGGCGACCACCGCCGGCAGCAAAAACCACTGCGGCACTTTGAGAATGCGCACAAAAATACCCACCAGCGGCAGGTTGAGCACCAGCAGCAGAATATTACCCACGTACATCGAGGCAATCAGCCCCCAAAAAACGGTGGGATTGTTGGAAATAAACAACGGGCCGGGGGTAATGTTCATCCCCAGCAGCGCGCCGAGCATCACCGCGGTGGTTTCGCTGCCGGGCACGCCCAGCGTGAGCAGCGGAATCATGGCCCCGTTTGCCGAAGCGTTGTTGGCTGATTCCGGTGCAGCCACGCCCCGGATATCGCCTTTGCCAAAGGTGCCTTCACGGTCAATCAGCCGCTTTTCTGTGGTGTAAGAGACAAAACTGGCAATGGTTCCGCCTGCGCCGGGCAGCACGCCCACAAAAAAGCCGATGATTGAACCCCGCACCATTGTCCAGAATGAGGCAGCAAATTCTTTGGCAGTAATCATCACCCGCCCCAGTTGCGTAACCAAATGATGCTCGCTTTCATGACGAGAGGTGTAGCGGAAAATCTCGTTGATGGCAAAAAAGCCAATGACCACCACCACAAAATCCAGACCATCCAGCAATTTGAGCTGGCCAAAGGTGTAGCGGTCTACCGCGCTGACCGGGTCCAGCCCGATGGTAGCCAGCATCAGGCCGATGATTGTGGCTATTAACCCTTTGAACAGGTTATCGCCGGCCAAACTGGAGAGTGTGGAAAAGGCAAAAATCATCAGGGCAAAGTATTCGGCCGGGCCAAAGTGGATGGCCCACTGGGCCAGCAGCGGCGCAAATAACATCAGCGCCATCACCGACACTGTACCGCCAAAAAACGAGGCAATGGCCGACATTGCCAGCGCCGGGCCGGGCCGTCCCTTGCGGGTCATAGCGTTGCCTTCCAGCGCCGTAACCACCGCCGACGATGTGCCGGGCACGTTCAGCAAAATGGCGCTGATAGAGTTACCGTACTGCGAGCCGTAGTAGATGCCGGCAAACATCATCAGGGTTGATTCCGGCGGTAATCCCAACGCAAATGTCAGCGGAATCAGCACCACAATGCCGTTCACCGGCCCAATGCCGGGCAACATGCCCACCATTGTGCCAATGAACGTCCCGGAAAATACCATAAAAATATTGAACGGTGTCAGGGCAATTGAGAACCCTTCAAACAGAAAATTGAGTACGTCCATAGAGCTACCCTATCCAGCCGCGGAATATCATACCGTAGGGCAGGCTTAAATCCAGCAGATAATCAAACAGGCCATACAAAAACAGGCTGAACACCAACGCGCCCAGCGCGGCTTTAAGCAGCGGCCCCTTGAAAATCAGCGAAAGTGTGAACATTTCAAGCGTAGTTGCCACAATAAACCCCAGCGGCACCATCAGGTAGGCATAGCCAATAAAACTCAGGGTGATGAGTCCAATCCTCAGCCAGGCATCCGGCGCCGGCCAGGTGGGGTTGGGGTCCGGCTTGAATATCAGATAAAAACTGAGCAGTCCCAGCAGTATGCCCAACATAATGGGAAAAGCTTTTGGCCCCACCGGGTCGGCCATAAACGTGACCTTGAACGTGGTTGCCATATAAACATACCAGGCCGAAAACACCAGCAGCAATACACCGGTCACGCGGTCGGTGATATGACTTTTCATAAATACCTCCAGGTTGAACAGATTTGGCGCGGGCAGGAAATCCTGCCCGCGCTTTCAGATTACGGGATGTTATTCGATCAAACCGAGGTCTTTGCTCAACTGGCGGAAGTTGACAACCTGATTTCTGATGAAGGTTTCAAACTCCGGCCCGGCCATAAAGAACTGGTCCAGACCGCCCTGGTCGCGCG
>RFJF01000378.1 GCA_003695455.1 Chloroflexota bacterium | reverse complement strand
GATATGGCCCTGTGCGGCGGCCTGCGCCAGGGGGAAACCATGGTACGCGGCACGCCGGAAACCGTGGCTGCCGAAGCCCAGGCCGCCATTCAGGCTACCGGCGGGCGGCGGTTGATTTTGGGCACCGGCTGCGTTACTCCCATCACCGCGCCAACCTGCAATATTCTGGCGGCGCGCAAAGCCGTAGAAGCGGGGCAATAGTGGCCACCAAAGAGTTCCACCTGACCGAGGCGCAGGCCGCCGCTACCCGGCAGGGCTTCAACTTTTGCCCGATGTGCGGCACGCCGATGGAAACCCGCCACGTTTTTGGGCAGAATCGGCGGGTTTGCCCCAACTCCGAATGCCACTTTGTGCAATTTCTGGACCCCAAACTAACCACCGCCGTCTTTGCCGAAAAAGAGGGCAAAGTGCTGCTGGTCAAACGAACTATGAACCCCGGCAAAGGAAGCTGGTGTTTTCCCGGCGGATTTATGGAAATGAACGAATCTCCGCAGGCCAGTGCCATCCGTGAGTGCAAAGAAGAAACCGGCTTTGATGTTGAAATAACCGGGCTGGTGGATGTTTTTTACTACCAGGATTACCGCGGCAGCGGCGTGGCAATTATGTACCGCGGCAAAATTGTGGGCGGCCATGCCACGCACAACCCTGTCGAGGTTGAAACGGTGGGGCTTTTTGGGCCGGACGAACTGCCGGAACCGATTGTGTTTGAGTCTAATCTGCAAACGCTGGCCGCCTGGCAAGCCGGCAAACTCTGACAACAGGGGCGGTATTCGGGGGCCCGGCTCAACCACCCCTGAAATCCTAATTTCGGCCTGCCACCTACAATTTGAACAAGTTAAATGTATCCACAGATTCACACAGATAAACACAGATAAAGCAAAAAATCCATTAAAAATCGGCCCAATCTGTGAAAATCTGTGTCCATCTGTGGACTGATTTAAACCAGACTGAATAGCTACCTCTGTACTCTGGAATCTGAATCATGACCAAAATTCTGGCAATTGAAACCTCGTGTGATGAAACCGCCGCCGCCATTGTTGAGGATGGATTCAAAATCCATTCCAACGTTGTGGCCTCGCAAATTGATATTCACCGCCGTTACGGCGGCGTTTTCCCCGAAGTTGCATCGCGCCAGCATATTTTGGCTATTGGCACCGTCATTCAGGATGCGCTGGTAGAAGCCAACGCCGGTTGGAATGACCTGGACGCGGTGGCCGTAACCTACGGGCCGGGGTTGGCCGGCAGTCTGCTGGTCGGCGTGAATGCCGCCAAAGGCGTAGCGTTGGCGCAGGGATTGCCGCTCATCGGCGTGAATCATTTGGAAGGGCATCTCTACTCAAACTGGCTGGATAACAAAAATACCGGCCACCCGCCCCGAAAAAAGTTCCCGGCACTGTGCCTGCTGGTTTCCGGCGGCCACACCGAACTGGTACTCATTCGCAATCACGGTAATTACGAGGTGCTGGGCCGCACCATTGACGACGCCGCCGGCGAGGCATTTGACAAAGTGGCCCGCCTGCTGGGTGTGGGCTACCCCGGCGGCCCGGCCATCGAAAAAGCCGCCGGCAACGGCAATCCGCAGGCGTTCAAATTTCCGCGGGCCAAACTGGGTGATTCGTTCAATTTTAGCTTTTCCGGGCTGAAAACTGCGGTGCTGCGCGAGGTGCAAAAATATCGCAGTGTAGATAAAATGCACGCGCCCGGCAAAGGCAGCGCCAAAAACCTTCCCCAAAATATGCCGGTAGCCGACATTGCCGCCGCGTTTCAAATGGCGGTGGTGGACGCGCTGGTTAATAAAACCCGTGAAGCTGCCGATAAATATAATGCAGCCGAGGTACTGCTGGCCGGCGGGGTATCGGCCAACACGCTGCTGCGCAACAAAATGATGTCAACCATTGGCCGCCCGGTGCTGGCCCCGCCGCTGTGGCTCTGCACCGATAACGCCGCCATGATTGGCGCGGCGGCCTACTGGCGGTTTCAGGCCGGGCAGACCGCCGGCTGGAATCTGGATGTAATTCCCAACCTGCCGCTTGTTCCCGAAGCCGGGTAGCAGGGACGATTCGCCATCCGCCATTCGCACATTCCCTGATTCCTGATTTCAAGGAAGATGGACCCAGTCTTCGGCGCAGCAACGAAACAAAATCAACATTTCACCGGCCGGGAGACCCTTCGCTGCGCTCAGGGTGACACGCCTGAGAATCCCTCCTAATTCCTGACTCCCGACTCCTGAATCCTGATTTCATGGGAGGAACACGATGAAACTTGACGAACTGGCCTGCCCCAATTGCGGCGCATCGTTAGACGGAGACTTTTTGCCCAACCAGCAAATCACCTGCCAAAGCTGCAACTCGGTGTTTGTTGCCAGCGAGATTGAAGCGGCCACCACCGTGATTTGCCCCGACTGCCGCACCGTCAACCCCATCGAGGAGCGTTTTTGCAGCCACTGCGGCAACGAATTGAAAATTTTCTGCGTGCTGTGCCACACTGAAAACGTGGTCGGCACCGTGTTCTGCACCCACTGCGGCGCGCATCTGGCCAACGCCCGCGCCCGCCGCAAAAAAATGCAGGAAGACCGGCGCCGATTGCGAATCGAAAGGATGCGCATCATCAAAGAAAAAGAGGCCCGCCAGCAGGCCGAAAAGTTGCAGAATCTGCTTGATGCGCTGGACGAGCCGGAGAATCACGATTTTGCCATCTACCAGATTAACCAACTGGGGCCGCAGGCGGTGCAGGCCCTGATTGAAACCATGCGGCATGATGATGACGTGGACGCTCGCTACGGTTCGGCGCGGGCGCTGGGGCAAATTTGCCTTGCCCACAACATCAAAGGGCTGGACCGCGCCAAAATCAGGAAAGCGCTGATTGAAATGCTGGCCGACCCGGAAGTTGCCGTGCGCTACTGGGCAGCCAACGCGCTGGGCAAATGCCAGGGGCAGGCCGCCATTGAGCCGTTGGGCAAGCTGCTGCGCGATAACCACGACGGTGTGCGCTCGCAGGCCGAACAGGCGCTGGAACGGATTGGCGGCGCGCGGGCCGAAGAAATTTTGGCCCAACACGAAAAAAAGGGTCTCTTCAACTGGATCAAAGGAAAATAACTCGATGTCAAAAACCACCATTCTTTTTACCGGCAAGGGCGATGACGGCTACACCAGCCTGCTGGGTGCAGACCGTGTAGCCAAGCACGCCCTGCAACCCCAAGCCTACGGCGCGGTTGACGAAGCCGGCGCATTTATGGGGCTGGCCCGCGCCAATCCCGCCGCCGGCGAGCGCACCCGCTTGCTGTTGCTGCAAGCACAGCGTGATTTGTGGGTGCTGATGGGCGAACTGGCCAGCGCCCCCGGCGTGGAGCTGCCCACCAAAATCACAGCCGAACGGGTGGGCTGGCTGGAAGCCGAAACCGAAAAACTGGGCGCGGAATTTCCGCCGCTGCGCCAGTTTGTTGTTCCCGGCGATACCCAAATTGGGGCGCTGCTGGACGTGGCCCGCACCGTGGTTCGGCGGGCAGAACGGCACGTGAGCCGCTTGCTCCATGAAGAGGGTCTGCCCAACCCGGAAATTCTGCGCTACCTCAACCGGCTGTCATCGCTGCTGTTTGCGCCGGCCCGTTTTGAGG
>RFJF01000377.1 GCA_003695455.1 Chloroflexota bacterium | reverse complement strand
GTGTCTGGCCGTTCGACAGCAATTCAATGCCCGCCGATTTCATCCACGCCGCCCCCAACCCCGGCGCGCTCACCCTGCCGCCCCCACCGCCCGCGGACGTGCCGCTCGCCGCAAACCTGCCGGACGGCATGCACGCTTTTTGGGGCCACCTGCACGCCCACACCACCTACTCCGACGGTTCCGGGCCGCCCCGCTACGCGCTGGCTGTGGCCCGCGCCGCCGGCCTGCACTTTTACGCCCTCACCGACCACGGCTGGCGGCTGGACGACGTTCAGTGGGCCGACGTCCTCAGCCGCACCGCCGAGGCCACCATTCCCGGCCAATTTGTGGCCTTTGGCGGCACCGAGTGGAGCCACCCCACCGCGGGCCACCTGACCATTCTCAACTCAACCGTCCGGGTCAACAAAGAGCACCCCCTGCTGGCCGATCTGCCCGCGCTGTACACTTGGCTGGCGACCAACCCGGCGGTCGTTGCCCAATTCAACCACCCGGACCCGGCGCGCGGCGGCAACTTTAACGATTTTGCACCCAACAGCGGCGCGGCAAACAACGTGGCGTTGCAGGAAATCGGCAACAACGCCCAGCAGTACACCACCTACGAAACCGCCTTTCTGCAGAGCAACTTTCGGGGCTGGCGCGTGGCCCCCACCATTAACGGTGATACCCACACTCCCAACTGGGGCAGCGATCTGCCGGCTCGCACCGGCATTGTGGCCCCCCAACTCAGCCGTAACGCCCTGCTGGACGCCATCCGCGCCCGGCGGGTCTTTGCCACCGAGGACTCCAACTTTGCGCTGGCGCTGCGGGCTAATGGCCGCTGGATGGGCAGTGTGCTGACTGGCACCGGCGCGGTGTCCATCAGCGTAACAGCCGTTGACCCGGACGCCGAACCGGCCACACTGGCCCTGTATGACCGCAATTTACAACTGGCTGAAACTACCATTCACGGCCCCGCCGCCGAGTGGCAGTTCACCATTGAAGCCCGGCCCGGCCATTTCTACTGGGTCAAGGCCGTGCAGGCCGACGGCGACCGGGCCTATTCGGCGCCGGTTTGGGTGGAGGGGCAGGCCGAACCGGAGCGCGTCATTTTCAGCGAGATTCTGCCCGCGCCGATTGACGTGGATTGGGACGGCGACGGTGTGGCGGACTACCACGACGAGTGGATTGAACTGCGCAATTCATCGGCGCAGACGGTGGGGCTGGGCGGCTGGCAGGTGCGCGATTCGTCCGGGGCCGCCTACGTGCTGCCGCTGAACACCACCCTGCCGCCCGGCGGATTCATCACCCTGTACTACACGCAAACCGGCATCAGCCTGAACAACAGCGGCGATTCGCTGGCCCTGATTGACCCCGCCGGCGCGGTGGCCGACACCCTCACCTTTGACCACACCCCCGGCTACGACGAAAGCTGGTGCCTGCTGGAAAGTTGGAGCGACAACTGCGCCCCCTCGCCGGGGGACGCCAACCGGGAAATCCCGCCCGCGGAACCGTTGCAGGTCAACATATTTGAGGCCAAACGGCTCAGCTACAATGCCTGGGTGCAGGTGAAGGGAACCGTCACCGCACCGCCCGGCATTTTTGGCGCGCGGCAAATGTATATTCAGGATGATTCATCCGGGATTCTGGTGTACCTGCCGAAGGATTTTTGGCGCACGCTGAATTTGGGCGACCGGGTACGGGTAACCGGCAATCTGCGCAGCTACCACCAGGAATTTGAAATTGTGGTGGATGAACCCGCTGACGTCAAAGTGCGGGGGGCGGGAGTTGCGCCTCCGCCGCTGCCCCTTGCCACTACCTCGCTGCTGGAGCCGTACGAGGGGCTGCTGGTGCAGTTGCAGGGGCAGGCAGTGCAATTCAGGAGAAATACATTTTGGGTGGATGACGGCACCGACCCGGCCAAAGTGACTATCCGGCGCAGCACAGGCATCCGCAAACCGTACATTCCTGCCGGCGCCGCGGTGACGGTGGTCGGCATTGTCAGCCAGTATTCAGACAAAAACCCCACCCGCACCGACTACCGCCTGCTGCCACGCTACCCCACAGATTTGGTGGTTCCGCAACCCGCCCCGCCGCCGGTTCCGGAAAACTGGCCGTCGCTGCTGCCGGACACGGGGTACAGGTAGGCAGTTAATTGTGAACTGCGAATTATGAATGGCAAATTGTTAACTGAACCGCACCCGAACAACAATCACGTTACGCCAATTGCCCGAAATATGGTAAAATAAGGGCAGCTTCCCCAAAAATCATCGCAAGGAGAAAACCATGCAAGCACCCCCCGAAAAATTAGGGTCATTCTACCTGGGCGCCGAATACGACCTCGACGCCGGCCAACGGCTGGACGCGCCAGTTAATTACGATGCTCGTGATCTGACCACCCACGCCGTCTGCGTGGGCATGACCGGCAGCGGCAAAACCGGCCTGTGCATTGGCCTGCTGGAAGAAGCCGCCCTGGACCAGGTTCCCACCATTCTAATTGACCCCAAAGGCGACATCACCAACCTGCTGCTCCAGTTTCCGGAGCTGCGCCCGGAAGATTTCAAGCCGTGGGTCAATGCCGACGACGCCCGCCGCAAAGGCAAAACCATTGACGAATACGCCGCCGGCGTGGCCGAGATGTGGCGCAACGGCATTGCCGACTGGGGGCAGGGGCCGGAACGCATTCGCCGGTTGCAGCAATCTGCCGATTTTACCATTTACACTCCCGGCTCAGATGCCGGCCTGCCGGTGAGCATTATGGGCAGCCTGGCCGCGCCGGGGCTGGATTTTGAAACCCACGCCGAAGCCATCCGCGAG
>RFJF01000376.1 GCA_003695455.1 Chloroflexota bacterium | reverse complement strand
GGCATGGCGCGGGCAATCAGCGTTTTGCCGGAGCCGGGCGGGCCGCTCATCAGCAGGTTGTGTGCCCCGGCGGCGGCCACCTCAACGGCCCGTTTAACGTGTTCCTGTCCCTTGATTTCCGCCAAATCGGTCACGGCGGCGGGGGGCGGCCCGTCGAGTGTGGGTTCCAGCCGGTACGGCTCCAGCGCCCGGTGGCCGCTGAGGTGGTCAATCAGTTGCAGCAGGTTGGCTACCGGGTACACCGTCAGCCCTTCGATGAGGGCCGCTTCCGGGGCGTCCTCCGCGGGCACAAACAGGGTGGTGAATCCTTCCTGCACGGCCAGGTTGGCCATCGGCAGCACGCCGCTCACGTGACGTACGCTGCCATCCAGCGAAAGCTCGCCCATCACAATGGCCTGTTCCACGTTGCCGTGAAATTGCTCGGCGGCAAGCAAAATGCCAATAGCGATGGGGAGATCGTAGGCGGGGCCGGCCTTGCGAATGTCGGCCGGGGCCAGGTTAACGGTCACGCGCCCGGTGGGGAAGGGCAGGCCGGTGTTGTTGATGGCCGCCCGAACCCGCTCGCGGCTTTCCTGTACGGCGGCGTCGGGCAGGCCCACAATAATCATTGAGGGCAGGCCGCGCGAGATGTCCACTTCTACCTGAATAAGCACGCCGTCTAGCCCCACAACGGCGCAACTGGTCACTTTGGCGAGCATATCGGTTGTCCTTCCGTGGCTGGCTGGGGATGTGTGAAGTATAGAACAACTTATCGATTTGCGCCAACAAAAAAGTGCGAACAACAATCTGTTCGCACTTTTGGTTTGCAAAAAAAGGCAAGCTATTTTCGGGTGAGGAACAGCAGGTACGGCTCTTCAATCATCTCGCAAATGGAATCCAGAAAGCGGGCGGCGGGCGCGCCGTCTACCAGCCGGTGGTCAAACACCAGACTGAGCGTGAGCATTTTGCGCGGCACAATCTGCCCGTCTTTGACCGCCGCCTTTTCAACAATGCGCCCCACGCCCAGAATGGCCGCTTCCGGCATGTTGATGACCGGGGTAAAAGCATCTACCCGGTGCATCCCCAGGTTAGAAATGGTGAACGTGCCGCCGGTCAGGTCGTCGGGGCGGCTTTTGCCGGCGCGGGCGCGCTGCACCAGCTCGCGGAACTCGCGGCCAATCTCTTGCAGCCCCTTGCGGTCCACATCGCGCAGCACCGGCACCAGCAAGCCGCGCTCCGTGTCTACCGCCACCCCAATGTTGACCGGCCTGAGAATTTCAATCTGGTCGCCGGCGGGGGTGAAACGGGCGTTCATAAAGGGAAACTGCCGCAGGGCGTGGGCGGTGATGAGCGCCAGCAGTTCGTTGTAGCCGGGGGCAAAGCCCCACTCATCCTTGTAGCGCGCCTTGAGCTGTTCGCGCATCGCCACCAGTTCGGTGGCGTCCACTTCTGACACCAGCGTAACGCGGGCCGTGGTGTGCACGCTTTCTCCCATGCGGCGGGCAATGATGCCGCGAATCCCCTTGACCGGGATGCGTTCCTGCACGTCATCTGCGGCATCGTCGGCGGTATCTGCTGGCGCGATTGGCGCAACCGGCGGCGCGGGCGCGGCATCCGCCACGGCAGAAACCCGGGGCGGCGCGGTTTCACTTTCGACGGGGGCGGACTCCGGTTGGGTGGCAGCCAGCACATCGGCTTTGGTCACTTTACCCCGCGAGCCGCTGCCGCTGATGTCTGCCAGCTTCACGCCCATATCGGCGGCCATTTTTTGGGCCACCGGCGTGGCTTTGGCCGCCGCGTCTGCGGCGGTTCCGGCGGGTGCGGTGTCCGGCGGCGGCGCAGTATCTGCGGGTGCAGCTTCTGCCGGTGCAGGCGATTCGGCGGCGGGGGCAAACGCGCTGTCCCGCGCCCCGATGGTGGCCACCACCGCGCCAATCGGGGCCACATCGCCGGCGCCAAAGGGGCCAATCCGCAGGGTGCCACTGGCGTTGGCCGGCACCGGAATCACAGCCTTGTCGGTTTCAAGTTCCAGAATGTCGTCGCCCTCGTTGACTTCCGCGCCGTCTTCAACCAGCCAGTCCACAATTGTCGCTTCGCTGATGTTTTCTCCCACTTTGGGAATTACAAAATCTACTGCCATGCCTGCCTCTCTGAAAATAGGATTCAGGAGTCAGGGAACAGGAGTCAGGGGAAAATCGGCGCCACACCGTACTCCCTACTCCATAATCCCTACTCCTCTTTCATACCTGTCAAAGTATAGCCGCGCGCCGCTAATCGGTCGAATCGGGGGGGTCAATTGCCAGCCCCATCCAGATGTTGGAAAAAAACTGGCCGCCCATCTGGTACTCTCTTGAGATGACGCCTTCCTGCCGGAATCCCAGTTTTTCATACAGTTTGATGGCGCGCTCGTTCTTCTCGTGGACGCGCAGGTTGATTTTGCGAATTATGCCGCTGCTTTTGGCCCAGTCAATCAGCATGTCCATCATCCGCCGGCCGATGCCCAACCCCCAATACGCCTGCAAAATGCTGATGCCCAACTCGCCGGTGTGAGCCAGCCGGGCGCGGGGCGCGCCGTCAAACGTGGCAATTGCCACCACCTTTCCCTCGATTTCCGCCACCATCATCACCGAATTGTCACGGATGGCAAACGCCTCAATGATGTGTTCCTGCGCTTCAACCGGGTAGTTGAGTTCACCGCCGCCAAAGGTCAGAAAATCGGTTTCGCCGCCAATCTGGTTGAGCGTCGACAGAATGGCGGCGGCGTCTCGCGTTTGGGCTTCGCGGATGGCAACAATCTGGCGGTTGGGCAGACGGAATCGCTGCATGGGCATCATTTTAGCCGGCCCTCTCAATTTTCAAGGCTTCAAACTGCGCCCGGAATCCGCCGCCTTTGGGGCTGCATGCATACAACCCCACCTGCACCGGAGTTACGCCGTCATCCTGATGCAGATGCGCCAGCCGCAACTGCGACCAGCGACCCGCCGGGGTGAGGTATTCCACCAGCGTGGTGCGGCCCTCGCGGGTGGCGCGGACGGTCAGCGTTTGCACCTCCGGCGAGATGTCCTGCGTGGACCAGTCTGAGTAGCCGCCGTTGGTGATGACCGCGCCCAACTGGTTGGGGCCGCCCGGCTCAAATTCAATCGAGGTTTTCAGCCAGCACTCGGCAGAAATGCGCAGCATCAGCCCGGCCTGATCGTACTGGTGGGCCGGCGCAAAATGAACGGTGGTGGTCGCGCTGAAATCCCCCTCAATCTCCGCAAAGAGGAAGTGGCCGTTATCGGCCACAAAACCGTAGTGTGTCTTGCGCCAGAAATCAGTTTCCGGGTCTGGCTCGATGACCAGCCCGCCCGGCTCGATGCGCCAGTTTGCGGGCGGGTTGAGCCAGCGCAGGCGCGAATCAAGGGTTGGGTTTTCAAACGTTTCGTGCAAAATGAGCGTGTTCATTGGGAAAACTCCATTTGAAAATAGGATTCAGGGGTCGGGAGTCAGGAATCAGGGGGTGAATTTCAGGTGTGTCACCCTGAGCGCAGCGAAGGGTCTCCCGACCGGTGAAATGTTGATTTTCATTCTCGTTGCTGCCGAAGACGCAGGAACTGTCCGGGTACAGACGCCCAATTTGGGCGTCTCTCCTGAAAACAGGAGTCAGGGAATGGGCGAACGGTGACTCTGCAACGTTGCCCCACAGTTTACTCGTTTTTCAGCAGATTGCGACTTTTGAGCGCGGCGCGCAGCAGTGGTTCCATTTGGGCGCGGATGGCGGAG
>RFJF01000375.1 GCA_003695455.1 Chloroflexota bacterium | reverse complement strand
GTAGCGGTGGGGACCGGTTCGGTGGGCGGTTCCGGGGTGGGGGGCGGTGTACTCTGCGTACCGCAGGCCGATACGGCCAGCAAAAGCGCCGCAATTAACAGGGAAACGGGTAAAAATTTAATTTGGGTTTTCATTTTCTTCTCCGTGTTTCAAAATTTGCACCAGCAGAAGCAGCCCGCTCTTAAAGCTGATTTCTGCCGGCGCGCCAAGCATTTGGTTGCTGATACTTAACGTGCGTCCCAGGTGCAGGCGGGCGTTGCGCAACGGCCACCGCACACCGCGCAGGGTGACACCCTCAACCTGCGGGGTCAGCGGCACCAGCGAGAGGGTATCGCCGGGAGCGCCGGATATTTGCACCGGCGGGCCGGGCCGCAGCAAGCGGGCACGCTGGGTTCCATCCCATAGAATCAGGGGCACGGCGGCGTATTCGGGCCGGGTGAGCAGGAGGATGTTAGCCAGCATTTGGTCCAGCCGCCCGCCTAACGCCGTAACCAGCACAATTTCCGGCGGCGATTGGGCCACGGCCCACTCAAACGCCAATTCAAGGTCGGTGAAATCCTTGTTGACCGGGTGGCGGATGATGCGCGTGCCGGCGCTTTTGAGTCGCTCAACCGTCTGTTCCGGCAAAGAATCCAAATCACCAATGACGATTTCCGGGATCAGGCCCAGTGCCAGCGCGTGCCGCGCACCGCCGTCGGCGCAAATTATGCGATCGCCCGGCTGCAGATGGTTTTTGAGCTGCTCAGGTTGGTGAAGTTCTCCGTTGGCAAAAATAATTATGCGAGACATTTGTATTTTCCCAATAATTCGGAGCAAATCGGTCTTGTTTTGCACCAAATACGGTTTTTACACAAGTGATTGAGAAGTCACCTTTCACAAAAAAACCACCCGGTGGGGTGGTTGGTTACGAGGTGTTCATCGCTCTGCCTCCCTCCGCCGGTATGACCCGGATCAGGTTATCGGTCATCTTCACAGCGCGGCGCGGCGCAAGAAGAATTCTCAGCCCGGTTTGTCCGGACTCCCGCGAGAAGTGTTAAGTTGTACGACGTTAAATGCCGCCGCTGGAAATTATAATGCAAATGGCGTAATTTTCAAACCTGGCATGGTTTCATACTAACGCGCTTTCCCGCCCGGAATCAAGCACGAACATACAAGATGAGTTTATGTTGTCAGCAACATTTCGGATAAACTCTACCGGCAAATCGTTTGACCCCGTAAGTGACAGGCCAAAGATATTGATGTCGGCGCGGGGGGCAGTAGTTAACGCCTCTTGAAACGAGGTAGTGAGCACGTGAAATTCTGTGGTAGAGGGCAGCCGGGCACGGTCACTGAGTTTGTCAAGAAAATTGTTTAAACGCCGTTGCCTGGCCGGGTCCGGGTCTGCGGTGATCAGATTAATTTTTCCGTCCCAGTTTGATTGAAGGTGCAGCGCCAGCAGAATAGCCAAATGCCAGTTTGATGTTTTATCTCGCAACCACAAATTAACATCAGTTTGCATACCAAAAGCCATGCGCGGGTGCTGGTAGAGCAAGGCTGCACCCATATCGTATTTTAGGGTGAGTTTGACCAAATCGTTTATCACTGTATCTGATTTTTTCTGGCGGGCACGCTGCCTGCTGTTACCCCCGCTCTCAAATTGGGTTGCCCCAAGCGTGAGAAACAAAATATTGGGCCGGAATGCCCCCCCCCGCAGGGTTTGAACCACCAGGTTGGCGCCGTGAGAAAAACTATCGTCTTCTATGACGACAGAGTTGGTTAGAATGTTTTGTTCGCGCAAGGGCGCCAGCAATTCTTGCAATGCGGCTTCGGTGGCCGGCCGGTTTTCCGGCTTCTTTTCAACGGTAAAAGCAAACATACTACCCGATGGCGAAACAATATCACGCAGAAAAAGCAGTGAGCCGGCCCACAAACGCGGGTCCTCGATAGGCACCAGCAAGTCTGGCTTCCATGAAATCTGGTGGTGCGGGAATCTGTCGGCCAGCCGGGTTGCCCGCTCGGCCAGAATAATAAACATACCGCCGCGAATATCGCCCCAATCGGCCTTGAGTTCCTGCTGCACCAACCACACATAAATCAGCACAATAATAACCAGCGCCACTACACTAAAAATGGGGTTAATGAGAAACATCATGAAAATACACATAACAGCACCCAGAGCCGGAACAATCCGCGGCACTTTGAAGGTGGGCCTGAAACTGATGATTTTCATACTTTGTTGAATAAAGACCACCAGGTTGAGCATGCCGTAGGTAATCAGGAAAAACATGGTAATCAGGGCAGCCAGCAAATCCAGATTACCGGCCAAAATAGCCACCTCGATGAGAATGCCGGTGACAATAATGGCGTTTCTTGGTTCATTGGAGGTAGTTTTTACAGCCAGCGTCTTGTGAAAAGGAATGGTTTTTTGCTCGGCCAGGGCTTGCAGCAAACGCGGCGCGCCCAGCATACTCCCCAGAGCCGACGAGAAGGTAGCTCCCATAATTCCGGCCACTACAATTGGCCCCCACAGCGCCTTGTCAACCATAACCATTTGATTGGTGAGCAGTTCATCGGTAGATGAAACGTAGGCCGCCATAAAGGCAATCCCCAAATAGATAACCAGCGTTACCCCAATGGCGCTCAAGGTTCCCAGTGGAATGGCGCGCCGGGGGTCTTTCAAATCGCCGGACATATTGGCGCCGGCCATAATTCCGGTGACCGCCGGAAAGAAGATGGCGTAAACCTGCCAGAAACTGGTGCCCTCTTCGGCAGGCTTAAACCAGACAAACTCAGAGACCGGCTCCGCAGGCGTCAGCCAGAAAGATAAAATAGACAGCCCCATAATCACCATAATGATATACTGTATACGTATGGCAAACTGGGCACTGGTATAAGAAATAACCAACAAAATGGCCCAGGCAATGGTAGAAACAACCAGCGGCGGGTGAGCAGGAAACACGCGCAGCCAACCTTCGGTGAAGCCAATAATGTACAAGGCCGCCGACAGTGTTTGAGCAATATACAGCGGAATACCAATACTGCCGCCGGCTTCAAGCCCCAAAGATTTTGAGATAATCGAGTATGCGCCCCCGGCCCCAATCCTGATATTGGTAGTAATGGATGACATAGATAGCCCGGTAAAAATTGTTACCGTTTTGGCCAGCAAAATGATAATTACCGTGCCCAAAAAGCCCACCTGGCCCACCACCCAGCCCAGGCGCAAATACATAATTACACCCAGAATGGTGAGTACATTGGGCGTAAATACGCCGCCAAATGTACCAAATTTAGAAGGTTTATCTGATTTGCCGGATTTAAACATTGCGGCAAAATTTGAAAGACTGTTTTTTAG
>RFJF01000031.1 GCA_003695455.1 Chloroflexota bacterium | reverse complement strand
GGTTATCAGTTTGATTCCCACTCACAAAATTGATTCCAACGGGCAATCTACCCCCATTGAAGTTGTGCCGGAATCCGGCTCGATTGATTTGCAGGTGGGCGAAGGGTTACATTTCAGAACCGGGGTAATTACAGACCGGAACAACAACCCTGTGCCGGATGGCACACTGGTTGATTTTTTCCGCTACTACCCGCTCGAAGGACTATCGCTGGAACCGCTGCAGGCTGAAACAACCGACGGCATTGCGGAAATTGTAATTATCAAAGAACGTGACACGCCGTTACAGGTGCGCGCGTCGAGTAATTTGGCGGTTGAATCAGTAACTTTTAACATTGGGCCGGGTATTGTAGATACCCCCACCCCCACGCCAACCCTGACACCCACAATTACGCCTACGCCGTCGGCCACGGCCTCGCCCACACCTTCGCCAACGCCGGTACCCACATTCTCGCCAACGCCGCAAGCCACCGCTACGCCGTTTATTTCGGCGGCGGCCACGCCTCCGTTACCAGACAACCCTGTGATAATGATGGACCTGGTTTATTCAATACTGGGGTCGCTGTTGATTGCGGTTATTGCTTTTACGCTGGGCGGCGACTGGTTTCCGCTGGAAGAGCGGGTACGCTCGGCGTTGGTGCCGGTGGCAACAGGGCTGGTAGGTTACATTTTTTACACTATTGTGGCGCGGGCGTTCCCATCGGCTGAATATGTGCAAATTCTCATTCAGCAAAACGCAACAGGTCATTGGGTGGCGCCGTTGTTCAGTATTCTGTTTGCAGTGGTTGGGGTAATTGTTTGGCACTTGAAGCCGGGGCGGCTGTTCTGGAAACAAAGCTGATTTTCAGCGGCTGCACGTCAATTGCCAAAAACAGCTAACCGGAGATACATAATTTTTGGGGCTGGTTTCTGCTTATGAGTGGTGCGGTTTCACGGGCCGGGCAAAACGCCCGGCCCGCGTCAGTTTGCGTTGGCTTCGCTGGCAGGATTGGCGGGGGATGGTTCAAAATTGTTCTGGTTGGTTGAGCCGGGAGCAATGGTCAGAATAATTGCCAGCGTAAGCAGCGCCGTAATGAGCGCAATTAAAATCCGGTTTCGCCACATGGCAAATTTCCAGCCGTTTTGCACCTGACCGTTGATGACAATCGGGGCGTTATCAAGCAACTCCTGCCGAAACTGATCTACATTGTCCGGGCGCTCTTCCGGGTGCAGACCCAGCGCGTGCAGCACTGCCTGTTCAACCTGGGGCGAAACGTTGGGGTTGATGGCTTGCAGGCTGAGCCGGTTTTGCTGGCGGGTTGCAATGTAGCGGCTTTTGGCGTCGGGGGGCGGTTCAAGCGCCAGCAAATGGTAAAGCGTGGCCCCCACCGAGTAAATATCAGAGCGGACATCGGTGTGGCCGGTGTCGCCGCCAATTTGCTCAAGCGGCGCGTATTGCACGGTGGCCCGGCCTTGCAAAACTGTGATAGTTCTATTATCATCTGGTTGCAGTAATTTGACCAAGCCAAAATCAACTAATTTTATAGTTCCGTTGGGGGTTAACTTAATATTTGAGGGTTTGATATCCCGGTGGAGAACGGGGGGATTCTGGTGATGCAAATATTCCAGTGCGTTCAGTAGTTGGTTAGCCCAGGTAAGCACCTGCCGCTCCGGAATAAAATCGCCTTTGTGACGGGCATTTTCAATGATTTCACGCAGGTCCTGGCCCGGCACATAATCCATTACCAGATAATTGCGGCCGTTAAACAGAAAAAAGTCAGATACTTTGGGCAGGTTGGCGTGGTCCAGCCGTGCCAGTATGCTGGCCTCACGCCGAAACGCTTCCTGCGATTGCTCCTGGTGTTCGGTTGATGCGTCTTCGTTGGGCACCACTTCTTTGATTGCGCACAGACGCCCCTCCAGCCGCAGGTCTTCGGCCTTGTAAATGGCGCCCATTCCGCCCTGGCCTACCAAATCCAGAATGCGATATCTGGACCACAAAATGGTGCCGGGCGACAGCAAATCCATCATTTTCTTCTCCGCCTTTGCACAAGTGTGCAGCGAGGAATGGCCTCCACCAAACCCCTCACAGTTAGCTTAGTCTAACACAGTTTTTCTGTCAAAAGCAGCAACACGCTATACTATAATTCAGGCAAGGAGATAATAACATGCAGAGACACGAGGTTGCAATGTTATTAATTCAGGAAGGGAACAGTCCCAAAACACAATGGCCGTTAATTAAAGATAAAACAATTATTGGCCGAGATTCAAGTAGTGACATTCAAATAAACGAACGCCAGATTTCGCGGCAGCACGCCGAAATTACGCTGACCCAGCAGGGGTACACCATTAGAGATTTGGGCAGTAAAAACGGCACATTTCTTAACGGTCAGCCGGTGTCCGGCGAGCCGCAATTAATTCACAATGGCGATGAAATTGGTATTGCGCTATGCGCCAAAACCACCTTTGTGGCAGAAGAAGCCACGGCTCCGGTAATGATGGCCCGCCAAAACCGGCCCGGTATCAGAATTGATACAGGCGCCAAACGAGTTTGGGTGATGGGCAGAGAAATTTCGCCGCCGCTCTCTTTGGCGCAGTACAACTTGCTGGAACTACTTTACCAGAACGCCGGACACGTTGTATCGCGGGATGCGGTGGTTAGCCGGGTGTGGTCCGAAGAAGACGCCGACGGGGTTTCTGAGCAGGCCATTGATGCGCTGGCCCGGCGGCTGCGCGAGCGAATTGCAGAAGTAGACCCCGCCAACAAATATGTAGAAACAGTACGCGGGCACGGGTTTCGTTTAAATTTGGTTGAACAGTAAATAATCACGTAAGGCCGCTGAATGTTGTGTTATCTTTAAAATAAACCGGCGACCAAAAGAAACTACATTACAGGTTTGGAGAAAAATAAAAATGTCAGCTTATTGCCCCATTATCGGAATTCCATGCCGGCTGGATACCAGTGGCTTGTACCCCGGACGCCCCGTAGACGCCCAGAATACGGCCTACACCCGGGCCGTCATTGAATCCGGCGGCATCCCCATTTTGATTCCCGTTGAGGTGAACGGCGTTATGCTGGACACTCTTTTCAACCGGGTAGATGGAATTCTTTTTAGCGGCGGCGGAGATATTGACCCGGCCTATTACAACCAACCCCATTTGGTTGATAATTTGTCTGATATTCAGCAAATCCGTGACGAACACGAACTACGGTTGATTAGAATGGCCATTGATAAGGGAAAACCGTTTTTGGCAATTTGTCGGGGCATGCAGGTGATGAATGTGGCTACCGGCGGCACACTGTACCAGGATTTGGCAACCCAAAACCCCAACACTATTCGCCATGATTTTTATTATTCTGACGAACAACTGCCGCGCAATTATATTGCCCACAATGTTCAACTTGAAAAATCATCGCGGTTGTACAATATTTTGCAGAGCGACCGGGTTCCCGTGAACAGCCTGCACCATCAGGCCATCAGAGAAGTGGGCAGCACGGTGCAGGTAACCGGCCGGGCAGAAGATGGCGTGGTAGAGGTGCTGGAAATCAAAGATCACCCCTTTGCTCTGGGGGTGCAGTGGCATCCGGAAGAACTGTACTCAGAGTCCGCAGAAGCGCGCAAATTGTTCGATGCATTTGTGGGCGTTTCTCGCAACGGGCACGGAAAATAAAAACCTGACGCCTGATTACAACCCCCACAGCAGGTAAATATAAATTGGCGTAACCACCGCCAGCAAAATATTAAGCGGCAAACCCACGCGTGCAAAGTCCAGAAATTTGTACCCGCCCGGGCCAAAAACCATGGTGTTGGTTTGGTACCCCACCGGCGTAAAAAAGCTGGTTGAGGCGGCAAACATAATAGCCAGAATAAAGGCCCGGGCGTCAAAACCAAGCGTGGTAGCCGTGGCCGCGCCAACCGGAACCATCACCGCTACCGCTGCGGTGTTTGAAATAAGCCCGGTGAGCAGCATAGTCATGGCGTAAAAAATTGCCAGTATCCCTACCGGCAACAGATAATGGGCCGGCGCCGCTGCCAGTTCGGCCAAAAATTGCGCCCCGCCGGTCCGCTCCAGCGCCAACCCCAGCGGAATGACCCCTGCCAGCAAAAAAATCACGTCCCACCGGATTGAGTCGTGGAGTTCGTTCATTTTTAGGCAGCCGCCAAGCACCATCAGCACGCACCCCACCAGCGAGGTAATCAAAATTGAAACACCCCCCACGGCGGCGCCCAGCACCACCCCCGCTACAATGGTTAGGGCCAGCCACGCCTTTTTGGTTCTGAATTCTTCCAGCTTGATTTCTTCGGTGACAATGAAGCCCGGCTCGCGTTTGATTTGCTCCACGGCGGCGGCGGTTCCGCGCAGCAGTAGCGTGTCGCCAAAGTGCAGCGTAACCCGCCCCAAATGATCACGAATGACTTCGCCATGTTTACGAATGGCAATGACCACGCAGTTGTAATGCTGCCTGAAATGGGTGCTTTGAAGCGTGCCGCCAATCAGCGATGAGTTTGGCCCAATCACCACCTCAAGCAGGCTGCGCTGGCCGCTGAGCAAATGTGGCTCCGGCCAATCGGCTTCCGAGGCAATTGCCAGCCCTTCAATATCTTTGATTTTTAGCAGCCGGTCCGTGTTGGCCTTGATAAACAGAATATCGTTGGCGCGGATTATTCTATCGCCCAGCGGATGGGCCACTTTTTGCCCGTTTCTGAAAATATCCAGCACGTGAATATCAAACTGTTCTCGCAGCCGGGTGTTGACCACGGTTTGGCCCACCAGCGGCGAATCTTCCAGCACTACAACGTCAGACAGGTATTCCTTAATGCTGTAATTTTGGGTGATTTCCGGGCTGGCGCGACGTTCGGGTAGCAGCCGCCGGCCAACAAACAGCAAATACAACGTGCCGGTTACAAAGACCAGCAGGCCAATGTGGGCAAACTCAAACATGCCAAAGCTGCCAAATCCCTCTTGCTCAGAGAGAGAACTGGCTAAAATATTGGTTGATGTGCCAACCAGGGTAATGACCCCGGCCAGTTGGGCAAAAAATGAGAGGGGCATCAACAATTTTGAGGGCGCTTGCCGGTGTTCGCGGGCCATTGCCATAACCGAGGGAATGAGCACGGCCACGGCGGCTGTATTGTTGATAAATGCAGAAATGGGAGACACGGCCAGCATGACAATGGTTAGCTGCCTCATTTCCTGGCGGCCGGCAAAGCGCACCATTTGTTGGGCCAGTAAGTTGATTAGCCCGGTCCGGTAAATGCCGCCGCTCAAAATGAACATGGCCAACACTGTAATGGTGGCCGGGTTGCTGAAACCCGAGATTGCCTCTTCGGGCGTAACATTTAACACCGGCCCCAACGCCAGCACCAGAATCATAACGGCAAAAGCCACAAAATCTACAGGGAAGATATCGAGGGCGAAAACAATCAGCGCCCCAATTAATATCACAAATGCCAGCACCATTTCCGGCGTCATACGTTACTCGCTGAAATGCCGTTGGCCAATACGGGTGTGGGGGCTGCCCTTGAATCTGATGAACTCACAATCCCTCAACAATGTAAATGAGTATGGGGACAACTATTGCCATTAACAAGCTCATGGGCGCGCCCACGCGGGTAAAGTCCAGAAATTTGTAGCCACCCGGCCCGTACACCATGGCATTGGTTTGGTAGCTCACCGGGGTTGAAAAACTCATGGCAGAGGCAAACATACTGGCAACCACAAACGGCCGCGGGTCCAGCCCCAGCGCGTTGGCGGTAGCTACCCCCACCGGAACCATCACCACCACCGCGGCACTGTGCGAGATGAATTCGGCCAAAAATACGGTGACTACATAAAAAATCATCAGCACAAACAAGGGCTGCACGTAGTTGGCGCTGGCAACCGCCAGGTTTGCCAGCAGTTGCGCTCCCCCGGTATTTTGCAGGGCAATGCCCAGCGGAATGATTCCCGCCAGTAAAAAAATCACATCCCACCGAATGGCTTCGTGCATTTCATTGACTTGCAGGCAGCCTGTCCAGACCATCAGCACCGCCCCGGCAATGGCCGTAACCAGAATGGGCATTCCCAGCGCGGCAAACAGCACCACCCCGGCAATAATTGCCAGCGCCACGCCGGTTTTTTCCTGTCTGAATTCTTCAATTTCCGGCTCTTCGGTGATGATGAAGCCCGGCTCTCGCTTTATCTGGTCAATAGCCGTAACCGAGCCGCGCAGCAGCAGCGTATCGCCAAAATTGAGCGGAACCTGCCCCAGCCGTTCCCGGATGACCTCGCCGTGTTTTCTGATGGCAATGACGGTGCAGTTGTAGTGCTGCCTGAAGTTGGTGCTTTCCAGCGTGCCGCCAATCAGGTCGCTGGTGGGGCCAATGACCACTTCCAGCAAAACCCTGTTTTCCGAAGCCAAAGCATCCTGACTCAGGTTGATTTCCGGCTCAATGGCTAATCCCAATTTTGATTCCAGGCTCAACAGCCGCTCTGACCGGGTTTTGATGAACAGAATATCCCACGGTTCAATAGTTCGATTGCCGATGGGATGTTTGAGTTTGTGTCCGTCGCGCAGAATTTCAAGCACGTGGGTATCGTGCTTTTCCCGCAGCCGGCTTTCTGTGAGTGTTTTGCCAATCAACGGCGAATCGTCAAGCACAATCACATCGGTTACAAATTCGTTCATCCGGTAATCTTTGCCAATTCTGGGTTCAACCCGCCTGTCAGGCAGTAACCGCCGGCCAATGGTCAGAATGTACACGGCGCCCACGGCAAATGCCATAATCCCAATATGGCTGAACTCGAACATTCCAAAGGGTTCCAACCCCTCTCTGACGGCAATGGCGCTGGCCAGCACGTTGGTAGCTGTACCCAGCAGGGTGATGGCTCCCCCCAGTTGAGAAAAATAGGATAACGGAATAAGTAACTTAGACGGGGCGCGGTAATGCTCGCGGGCCATAGTGACCACCGATGGAATGAGTACAGCCACGGCCGCCGTGTTGTTGGTAATGGCAGAAATGGGGCCAACTACAAAAATTACGGTCAGCAGTTGTTTGATTTCGCTGTTGCCGGCAATGCGAATCATGGCATGCCCCAGCCGGTTGATGAGACCTGTTCGGTAAATGCCGGCGCTCAAAATAAACATAGCCAGAATGGTAACCGTGGCCGGGTTACTGAATCCGGAAATTGCTTCTTGTGGCGTTACCCCCAAAATTGGCCCCAAAACCAGAATGAGCGCCATAATTGAAAAGGCCACAAAATCAATGGGGACAACATCGAGCATGAATACAATCAGCGCCCCAATCAAAATAGCAAATGCCAGGGCAATTTCGGGCGTCAAAATTGTGCCTCCTGCGCCGGATACTAGCGATGTGCCAGATATGCGATGGTGGATTCCCAGGAAATGACGGTATTTACAAGTTGCTGCTGAAAGAGTTTTTTAACAGATTGAAGCTCGGTGGTGGATAACCCTGTGCCTGTTATTGGGGTGAGCAGGTGTTGGGCAAATGTGGGCCGCGGGCTTTGGGCCGGCAGATTGAACCACTCCTCAACCTGCCGGGCGCTGATGTGCCAATCTGCGGTGACGGTTTTCAGAATAATTTCCGGTTTGGGCAGGCCGGCCTCAACAAACAGCGCGGCCAAATCGTCGCCGTTCCAGTTGACCATGGGGTCCTGCGGATTGGCGTAAATGGCTTCTTCGGCGGCCTGCGCCCGCTGCGCCAACTCTGCCGGCAGGGATGACCAGTCAACCAGCCGGTGCAGCCGTTGGGTGTACTGCGGCACGGTTTCGGCCAGCACCAGCCGCCCGCCCGGTTTGAGCAGCTTTACAATGGCTTGTGCGGCGGCAGATTTGTTGGGCAGCCGGGTGAGCACGTTGCGGCCAATTATCACATCAAATATCGCTTCTGCAATACTCTGTGCCGGCGCAGCGCCGCCGGCAGAGTCTGCCGCATCGGCTGCCAGTTGCGCTGCCACCAGCCCCGGCAGCTCTGCTACCGCGCCCACCAGCACCACCGGACGCTCCAACGAGTCCAGATTATCGGCCTGCTGCCGCAGCGCCTGCCCCACCTGCGGATTGGCGGCCAGCGCCCACACGCCGCCTACCGCGGCCCGGCGCACGGCTTCCCAGGTGAGCAAGCCGGTACCAGCATTCAAATCCAGCACCAGATTGTGCCGTTCCACATTGGCCAGTGCAAACAGATTGTCTCTGATTTGGCCCAACTGCCGGCCCACGCCGCTCAGGGTGCGCTCAAGCCACCGATTTTGGGTAGCCGGGCCGCTGCCGCTGCGCTGCGCTTCCCACTCCAGCGATAGCTCCGGCTCAAGCATGGCGGCCAACTGCTCCTCACGGCGGCGGGCAACAAGTTCGGCAATGGTGGCCTCGTACCCCTGATTACCGGGCTGGTAAAAAACGCGGCCCTGCAAACTGCCGGGTAAATATTGCTGGGCCACCCAGTGGTCGCGGTAGGCGTGCGGGTACAGGTAGCCCTTGCCATGCCCAAAATCATCCGAGTCCCGGTTGCCGTCTCGCAGATGATTGGGAACCTCGGCTTCGCGTTCCTGCTCAACAACGCGCAGGGCGTCAAAAATTGCCAGCGTGGTGTTGCTTTTGGGGGCGGTAGCCAGGTAGAGGCAGGCCTGCGCCAAATGAAAACGGCCCTCCGGCAGGCCCACGTAATCAAACGCCTGCGATGCCGCCGTCACCACGCCCAGCGCCTGCGGGTCGGCCATGCCCACGTCTTCGCCGGCAAAAATCAGCATCCGCCGGAAGATAAAGCGCGGGTCTTCGCCGGCGTAAATCATTTTTGCCATCCAGTAGAGCGCGGCGTCCGGGTCTGAGCCGCGCAGTGATTTGATGAAGGCCGAAATGGTGTCAAAATGGGCGTCGCCGTCTTTATCGTACAGCACGGCCCGGCGCTGAATTGATTCTTCTGCCACGTCGGTAGTCAGGTTGATAAAGCCAAATTCGTCGGGTGGGGTAGTTTCAATGGCCAGTTCCAGCGCGTTCAGCACTGCGCGCGCGTCGCCGTTAGCCACGTTCACCCAGTGGTCCAGCGCCTCGTCGGTGAGGTTGACCTTGAGTTTGCCGTAACCGCGCTCCTCATCGGCCAGCGCCTGCCGGGCAATGTCTCGCAGGTCATCTTCAACCAGGCTGCGCAGTTGAAAAATGCGAGACCGGGACACCAGCGCCTTGTTTACCTCAAAATAGGGGTTTTCTGTGGTGGCGCCAATCAAAATGACGGTGCCGTTTTCCACGTGCGGCAGCAGGGCATCCTGCTGGGCTTTGTTAAAGCGGTGCACTTCATCAATAAACAGAATGGTTTTTTGCCCAAACATACCGCGCTTGTCTTTGGCCGTTTCAATGGCAGCCCGGATATCTTTCACGCCGCTCAGCACAGCATTCAGCGCGATGAAGTGGGCATGGGTTGTGTTGGCAATAATTCGGGCCAGCGTGGTTTTTCCGGTTCCCGGCGGGCCGTAAAAAATCAGCGACGAAAGCTGGTCGGCCTGAATGGCGCGGCGCAGCAGCCGCCCCGG
>RFJF01000374.1 GCA_003695455.1 Chloroflexota bacterium | reverse complement strand
GTCAACCAACTGCTGTACCTGTGCCTCGCGGCCAAAATAAAATTCGGCGTCTTGCGGCTCAAAGGTGCGCAGCCCGCGGTAGGGCGGCCGGTCGTCCGGCAACGGAGAGGAGGCATCGCCGGTGCTCAACTCTGCCGGCGAAACAGCCTCAAGTGCGGCCAGCATGGCTTGCGCGGTTTGGTAGCGCCGGTCAGGTTGTTTTTCCATGGCCCGCTGAATAATTTGTTCGATGGCCGGCGGTACGGCGGGGTTGACGGCACGGGGGGGCGGCAGCGGGTCATCCAGATGTTTGAGAATCAGGCTGATGGCTGTATCGGCGGTGAAGGGCGGCGCGCCGGTGACCATTTCGTACAGCATCACGCCCAGCGCGTAAATATCGCTGCGGGTGTCGCCGGGGGAGCCGGCGCCCTGCTCCGGCGACATGTACGCGGGCGTACCAACAATCATATTCTGGCCGCTCAACTCGCCGGCGCCCACCATTTGCGACAGGCCAAAATCAACCAGAATTGGCTGCATATCCGGGGTGAGCAGCACGTTGGCCGGTTTCAAATCCAGATGCGCCACGCCCTGCCGGTGGGCGTAATCCACGGCCTGCAACACCGGTTTGAACAGGCGCAGCACATCGGCCGGCGGCATGGTTTGCCCCTGCCGGTGAAGCTCCAGCAGGTGCTGGTTGAGATTTGTGCCGGCCACAAACTGCATGACCATATAAAAGGTGTTGTCCTGCATGTCAAAATCATACACCGGCACAATATTTGGATGTTGCAGCCCGGCCACAATTTTGGCCTCGTTCTGAAATCTGTCCAGAAAATGGGGGTTGTCGGCCAGTTGGGGGTTGATGATTTTGAGGGCCACATCCCGGTCCAGCCCGGGTTGGTAGGCCAGGTACACGTCGGCCATTGAGCCGGCGCCCACCCGCTTCTTGATCCGGTATTTACCGAGCTGTTTTCCGTGTAACAATGGCATTGCAGAGGCTCTTTCGCACTACAAAAGAGGTTGAGTAGAAATTATAGCCTCGGTGGTGGCATTTGACCAATTGCGATTTTTGGAACAGATGTCGATTCGCCTGTATAATGGGGTCACATTTTTTACACTATGCAACTGGGAGGTTAATGATGAATTACAGGCCGCTGGGCCGGACCGGCTGGAATGTGAGCGAAATCAGTTTTGGCGCGTGGGCTTTGGGGGCCGATTGGGGCCACGTGAGCGAAGAAGATGCGCTTGACGCGCTGCACGCCGCCATTGAGTTGGGTGTGAATTTTATTGACACCGCCGATGTGTACGGCGACGGCCGCAGCGAGCGGCTGATTGCGCAGGTGTTAAAAGAGCGCCCCGAGGAAATCATTGTGGCTACCAAAGCCGGGCGGCGGCTCAACCCGCATGTTGCCTCTGGGTACAACGCCCAAAATTTAACGGCGTTTGTAGAGCGCAGCCTGAAAAACCTGGAAGTTGAGGCGCTCGATTTGGTTCAGCTTCACTGCCCGCCCACCGAAGTTTACTACATGGCAGACACGTTTGGCGCGCTGGATGATTTGGTGCAGGCCGGCAAAATCAAATATTACGGCGTGTCCGTTGAAAAAGTGGAAGAGGCCATCAAAGCCATCGAGTTTCCCAACGTGCAAACCGTGCAGATAATTTACAACATCTTTCGCCGGCGGCCCGCCGAGCTGTTTTTTAAACTGGCCCGGCAAAAACAGGTGGGAATTTTGGCGCGGGTGCCGCTGGCCAGCGGCCTGCTGACCGGCAAAATGACTCGGCAGAGCACGTTTGGGGCCGATGACCACCGTAACTACAACCGGCACGGCCAGGCGTTTGACGTGGGCGAGACGTTTTCCGGCGTGGATTTTGAAACAGGGTTGGCCGCAGTTGATGAAATTCGGGCGCTGGTGCCGGAGGGTGTGACCATGGCCCAGTTTGCCCTGCGCTGGATTTTGATGGAAGATGCCGTCAGTTGCGCCATTCCCGGGGCCAAAAACCGGCAGCAGGCTGTTGACAACGCCCGCGCCGCCGCGCTGCCCCCCCTGGACGATGACACAATGGCGCGTCTCAAATCAATCTACAACACGTTTATCCGCAAGCAGGTGCATCACCGCTGGTAAATGTTGGTTGGCCGCAAATCCCCAGAGGTGGACGCATCTTTGGGGGCAAAGCTTGCTCGCGTGCTGTGAGGCCCTATGCCCCTGACTCCCCGCCACATTAATCGTTACCGGCAAATTGCCGAAGTGCTGATTGGGCACGGTTTTGGCGCAATTCTGGCCCAACTTGGGCTAGACGCGCGGCTGGACCTGCCCCGCCGATTGCTGCGCCGCAAAAGCGAGGGCCGCCACTCGCCCGCTGAACACGCGCGGCTGGCGCTGGAAGAATTAGGCCCCACGTTTGTCAAGCTGGGCCAGATTCTCAGCACCCGCCCGGACCTGCTGCCCCCCACTTTTCTGTTAGAGTTGAGCCGTTTGCAGGATGACGTGCCGCCTGCCCCGTGGGATTCCATTCGGGCGGCCATTGAAGAAGAACTGGGCGACTCGCTGGAAGTGTTGTTTGCCCGCTTTGACCCCACGCCC